>NZ_JAPEIB010000007.1:0-133039 GCF_028823735.1 Algoriphagus sp. NF | reverse complement strand
AAATAAACAAAAGTGTTACAAAAGAACCCCAGAATCTCCCCATAAAATAGCCCGTTTCAGAGATAGGGTAGGAGAAAAGGAAGGTTCCGGTCTTGTGTTCCAGATCCCGATAAAGGGGTACCCCCATTACCGCTGAGGCGATCAAAATTCCGAACATGGAAACCAGGAGAAGTAAATTCGCAATGACAATCGGTGCATTGTGATACACCTTCTCCGAAGCAGGAGTATTGCCAAATCCTACCAAAAGCATAGGTACGATCAGAAGTATTAGAAAATAGATATAGGTCGCTGGGCGGCTAAATCTATATTTCAGCTCGAAAATGAAAATATCCTTAAACATAGCCTCAGATTTAAATGGTAATAGGATCTACTTTCTTGGATATATAGCTGAAGTAAACATCTTCCAAGTCCGCAGGCACTGCTTCAAACCCATCTCCGGGGTTATCATCATTTTCGATTCTTAAGCTAAGCTTTCCTCCGAGTAGTTTGGTGGAAATTACCGAGTATTTGTTTTGGTAATCAACTAGTTCTGACTTTTCAATTGATTTTTGGAAGATCCTCCCTTCTATGGCTTCGATACCTTCTGAAGGCTTGCCTGTCATCAATACTTCACCCTGACAAATGATGGCCATATTGGAGCAAAGCGTGTTCACGTCTTCCACAATGTGCGTGGAAAGAATGACGATGGTATTTTCACCGATTTCAGAAAGCAGGTTATAGAATCTATTTCTTTCGGAAGGATCCAAACCTGCGGTAGGTTCATCCACGATAATTAGTTTTGGGTTTCCTACCAAAGCCTGCGCAATCCCAAATCGCTGCCGCATACCACCCGAATAGGTTCCGAGAGCTTTCTTTCTATGTTGGTATAAATTCACTTTGTTGAGAAGGCTTTCGACTAAATCCTTTCTCTCAGAATTATTCCCTACTCCCTTCATTTGAGCGATATGATCCAGCATCACCTGGGCATTTATTCTCGGATAGAGTCCAAAGTCCTGTGGCAAATATCCAAGCTGTTCGCGAACCGACTGAGGATCTTTTAGCACATCTATTCCATTCAGCATGATGCTTCCCTCATCAGGATCTTGAAGGGTGGCTATTGTCCGCATCAAGGTGGATTTTCCGGCCCCGTTGGGTCCGAGAAGCCCAAACATTCCCTGGGGGATGGTCAATGAAATGTCATTCAAAGCTTTCACCCCATTTGGGTAAGTCTTAGATAGGTTTTTAATAAGGAGTTCCATAGATAATTTTTATAATGTTTCAAAAATCCAATTCAATTTCATGAACTGTATCAAAATCAATATAATCAATTGATATTAAACTGCTTAATAAAATACAATTTTGCAGGCTTTAGGGGTTAGATGCGGATTTCATCAGGATGGATGCATTCCTTTTCAAATTATTTTTTAACTAGAAGGTCTGAAAAGAAAAATATCATGATTCATTATAAATTCAGGTCACTTTTCTACTTTCTGATTCAAGGTCTAATCCTATTTTCCTGTCAAAGCAGGTCCTTTGAAAAAGAGTCCGGTCAAGTCGAATCTTTTGCTGAAATGGTCGCTGCAGGCGTAAAGCCAATAGCATTAAGTCCGCCTATGAATTCGGCGGAAATGGACCTTTTTATCCCGGAAATGGAGCGTCTCGCTACGAAGTATGAGGTGCAGTTTTACCGGGAGTCTTCACTGATTCAAACGGACCTTTTCCCGGTAGCAGCAAGCGAAGGGAAAGAGGTGTTGATCATCTATCAAGACCCAATTTTCTTGCAATCCTACCAAAATCTGAAAAGTGATTTGGAATCAAGTACTGTGGAGGATAAAGAAGATTTGAGCAGACGTTTTGGAAGATTGCTTGGATACCCTGTCTGGAAAATCAATGAACTCTTGGAAGCTAATTCCTCTTTTCGGGATTTGGAGGATTTCGGCATTTTGGGACAGGAATTAAGCCTTTACTATCGTGATTTAGACCGAGCAAAGTCATTTTATCAAAATAAGTTGGGATTGAATTTGCTTGCTGAAAATGAAAATTCAGCCACTTTTCAGATAGCAGGAGATTCGAGGCTTGTGTTGAAAAGCGTGGCTGGTTCTGGCTTTACAGGTGAGGAAAATAAATCTGTGGCTTTGGCGCTTTTGACAGATAATCTGGAAGCTTGGTATGCACGTGTTCAGGAAGAAAAAATACCCATCAAATATACACTCAAACAAAATCCGCAAGGTGCACATGATGGATTTGTCGCGATTGACCCGGAAGGCTATTTGTTGGAATTTGAGATGTTTAGGCACCATCCCGAGAATGAAGTATTGATGCCGGAATTACAGCGCTTGGAACCGAAAGCTACTAGCCTAGGGGAAGAATTGAATTTTTATGCAAGCGTCACTTGGTTGTATTATGAGGACATGCTTCCTATGGAGAATTTTATGATGGAAAAGCTGGGTTTCAAATTATCTGCAGATCAAGGCTGGGCAAAGATTTATCGGGTTTCGGAAAATAGCTATTTAGGATTGGTGGATGAAAAGCGAGGGATGAATTCCTTTTCTGAGGAAAAATTGGTGGAGGTAAAGTTCAACTTGCAGGATCCTCAGGGATGGGAAGAATACTTGAAAAACGCCTTAAGTGACTCAGCTAGAGCGGAGCAGACATTTCGCGATTTGGGTGGGTATTTATTTCCGTTTTGATTTCCCGCAAAGAAAGTAAGAGGTGTAAGTAAACTTTTGCAAGGGAAGGTGATTTAGCCTTTCTTCAGGTTAGATTTTAAAGGTAAGGCTTTAAAGAAACGATCTGATTCTAGTCAATTTGATTGTAATCAAAGTGACAAGAGGTAGACCATAGTCTAGAATACTTGGTAAATTCCCTTTTCTAAAAAGAGCCCTTATGTTGAAAAATCTACTTATCCTCATTCTCTTCCAATTTGCTAGCTTGATTGCACAGGCTACCGAGCTTGCCCAAATGATCCAAACCTATCAAGCGGATCGTGGGGCCTTAAGTCGCTTGTATACCAATCCACTTTCTGAGGAATACTTCAATCGAATGGAAGCATTCAACAAAGAGTATTTGCAAACTCTTGAAAGCTTCAATTATGATTCCTTTTCCGAAGATGGAAAGATCGATTACGTACTTTTTCGAAATTACTTGGAGAAAGAGTTGGCTGAGCTGAACCTTAACCGAAGAGCCTTTGATGAAGTTAAATCTGTGGTGACTTTTGGAACTCCTCTTTACCAATTTGTAGCTGATCGACGTAGAGCTAAGCAACCTCTATCGCAAGATTTGGCGGCGGAATGGAATCAGGTTGCCAATGAGGTAAGTGCCCAATTGAAACTTCTGGCTAGTATCCCCAAATACAATTCCTGGCAAAAAGCCGATTTGGCGGCTTCTGCTGTAGAAAGCCTTCAAAGGACAGTAAAAGAGGCTTATGATTTTTATTTTGACTTTGATCCCGAATTCACCTGGTGGATGCCTGAGCCTTGGGGAAAATTAGACAAGAGCCTGAAAACTTATGCATCTGCTTTGCGAGAGCATTATACCAACTCTGTCAAAGATGACGGAAGTGGCATCATCGGCAAACCTATCGGAAGAGAGGCCTTGCTCAATCAATTAGCCTATGAAATGATCGCCTATAGCCCGGAGGAATTGATTGCAGAGGCAGAACGTCAGTTTGAATGGTGTGAGAAGGAAATGCTCAAAGCCTCCAATGAATTGGGTTTTGGGGATGATTGGAAGTCAGCCTTGGAGATGGTCAAAGAAACTTATTTGCCTGCAGGAGCATGGCCGGAGGAAGTTGTGAGATTGGCAGAGGAAGCTACTTCCATCATGGAAGAAAATGACTGGGTCACGGTGCCCGAACTGGCGAAGGAAACTTGGCGAACAAGCATGATTTCGGCAGAGCGACAGCGTGTAAGTCCTTTCTTTTTGGGTGGAGAGGTGATTCAGATCGCCTATCCTACTTCAGAAATGAGCCATGAAGAGAAGATGATGTCCATGCGAGGGAATAACCCTCATTTTTCTCGAGCCACTGTACAGCATGAATTGATTCCTGGTCATCACTTGCAGCAATTTATGAATCAGCGCTACATGACTCACAGACGCTTGTTCCGTACACCATTTTGGATCGAAGGTTGGGCTTTATATTGGGAGTTTGTGCTTTGGGATAGGGACTTTCCGAGAGATGCTAAGGATAAAGTGGGTATGTTGTTTTGGCGAATGCACCGCTGTGCCCGGATTATTTTTTCTCTTAATTATCACTTAGGGAAAATGACGCCTCAGGAATGTATCGATTTATTGGTAGATCGGGTTGGGCATGAATATGCCAATGCAGAGGCAGAAGTACGAAGGTCTTTTGAGGGACGATATGGTCCGCTTTATCAGATAGCTTATATGATTGGAGCTTTGGAGTTTTATTCCCTGCGGGAGGAAATGGTTGATTCTGGTAAAATGGAGGAGAAGGCCTTTCATGATCTGATTATGCAGCAAAACACCATGCCGGTGGAGATCTTGAGGGCAAAAGTTACTGGTCAAAGTTTGGATAAAAATCACCGCGCAAGCTGGCGATTCTTGGATTAATCCTGATATTGAAGAAAATTAGAAAGATGAAAAAGATACTAATTCTCCTATGCTTTGTGGGAAGTATAGCATACGGGCAATCTCCGCTGCGAAGCCAAATCGATCAAAAAGCAACAGAAATCGAATCGAAGGTCATTGAATGGCGGCGCGATTTTCATAAATATCCAGAGCTTGGGAATCAAGAATTCCGAACCGCTAAAATTGTAGCCGAGCATCTTCGGTCTTTGGGAATGGAAGTGACTGAAGAAGTCGCGGTGACAGGAGTGGTTGGTGTCTTGAGAGGTGTAAAGCCTGGCCCTATGGTTGCGCTACGAGCAGATATGGATGCACTTCCGGTGACTGAGCGAAATGATCTACCCTTTAAATCTGTAAATACGGCAGTCTATAATGGACAGGAAACCGGTGTTATGCATGCTTGTGGCCACGACTCGCACGTTGCCATTCTAATGGGCGTAGCAGAGATCATGGCCAGCATGAAAGATCAGTTGAAGGGCTCGGTGAAGTTTATTTTCCAACCGGCTGAGGAGGGAGTTTATGATGCAGATATAGCCGGAGCGGAATTGATGGTCAAAGAAGGAGTGATGGAAGACGTGGATGCCATATTTGGATTGCATATCTGGGCACAGATCGAAGCAGGTAAAATCGGCTATCGATCCGGGCCTTTTTTGGCCGCTGTAGATAATCTGGAAGTGACTATTACAGGTACTCAGGCGCATGGTGCAGCTCCTTGGTCCAGTGTTGATCCGATTGTTACCTCAGCACAGGCCATCATGGGTTTGCAGACCATCCTTTCCCGAAATGTCAATATTACTGAAAATCCGGCTGTTGTTACAGTAGGGGCGATTCACGGCGGTATTCGGCATAATATCATTCCCGAAAAAGTGGAAATGATCGGAACCATCCGAACTTTTGGCGATGAGCAACAGACTTTGGTTCATAAGCGCATCACCGAGATCATCACCAATATTGCGGAAAGCGCAGGAGCAAAAGCAGATGTCAACATCGGGAAACTCTATCCATCAACCGTAAATCCACCTGAGCTAACCGCCCAAATGCTACCTACCATGGATGCGGTGGCTGGAACGGGAAACGTCATCGCCATGCCACCTGTAACCGGAGCTGAAGATTTCAGTTTCTTTCAAAGGGAAAAGCCTGGTTTCTTTATTTTCTTGGGCGGAATGAAAAAAGGAGGAGATCCATTGACGACCCCTTCACATCATACACCGGATTTCTTCATCGAGGAAAGTGGATTCAAGCTGGGGGTTAGGGCCTTAAGCTACTTTGCCGTGGATTATATGGAAAAGAATTAATTGGTCTGAAACGCTCCTTCCAATCAATTCGATTTAGAGAGAAAATTTGGGGCTGTTTTAGAATGACTGGGGAAATATTTCCACAAAAAGTTGGGTATAATTTGCTACAAAGATCATAGATATTCAGTCTTAGGGGATTTGTCTTGCAAAGGCATAGAATTGGCTTTCCAATACCTGAATTTTAAGAAAGATATCGAGGATGAATGTGCTGATTGTAGATGATGAAGTTGACTTGTGTAAATTACTTTCTTTACAACTCAAATCTTTGGGCCTAGACAGTGAATACGTCAATAGTATTTCAGAGGCGAAAGAAAAATATAGACCAGGGAAATTTGATCTGATTTTCTTGGACTTAAACTTGAAAGATGGAAGTGGTTTTGAGATGTTGGATTACTTAAAACAATTCAAATCCACGCCTAGAGTAATTGTGATCAGTGCCTATGATGCTGAGCGAAGTCAGGTATTGAAGGAAGGGGCAGATTATTTTTTACCCAAACCGTTTAGCAAGAAAAATATAGCAGAGATCATTGACTCTTTTTAAATTAAACTATTGTTTATAATCCGATGAATCAAAATATCCTAGTAATCGACGATGATCAGGATTTGTGTAAAGTCCTTTCTAATTTTTTGAAGAAATCAAACTATGGGGTTTCTGTAGCTTATGATGCTGAGTCAGGCCTAGGCATCCTTCGAAAGGAAAAATTTGACTTAGTGCTTTGTGATTACAGACTTCCCGATATGACTGGTGTGGAGGCGCTTCAGCGGATAAAGGTACTGAGTCCTGAATCTGCGGTTATTATTATCACCGGTTACAGCGATGTTCAAACAGCAGTTGAGACATTCCGATATGGAGCCAACGACTACGTGACCAAGCCCTTGTATCCGGATGAACTGCTGGTCACTGTCAAGGAAACCATTTCCAAAAACCAAGACAAACTTCAGGTCAGATCAGGCAAATCAGTCCCTGAGAAGACATCTGAAGGTTCCAAAAACTCAGCATTTATCCAAGGCACGAGCAAAGCCTCCCAAACTGTACAGGAGCATGTGAATCTAATTGGTCCCACGGATATGTCCGTATTGATAATCGGTGAAACTGGTACAGGAAAAGAATTTATCGCAAACTCCATTCATCAAAAAAGTGAACGTGCGGATAAACCCTTCATAGCAATCGACTGCGGTGCATTACCCAAGGAGTTGGCAGGCTCTGAATTGTTTGGTCACATGAAAGGGTCTTTTACAGGAGCCATTGCTGATAAGCCGGGGAGCTTTGAGATGGCTAAAGGGGGTACCATATTTTTGGATGAAATAGGAAATCTCAGCTATGAAAATCAAGTCAAACTGCTTCGAGTCATTCAAGAACGAAAAATCAAAAGAATTGGAGGGCAAAAGGATATTCCAATTGATGTAAGAATCATCGCGGCAACCAATGAAAACCTGACGGAAGCTATTCAGAATGGAGATTTTAGAGAAGATTTATATCACAGAATAAATGAATTTAAAATTGCTCTTCTCCCTTTGAGAGACAGGAAAAATGATATCATGACTTTTGCTGATCACTTTCTAAACCTAGCAAATCAGTCACTGAAAAAATCAGTCAAAGGCTTTTCTGAAGAGGTAGTCAGACACTTTTTGGACTATCAGTGGCATGGAAACCTAAGAGAATTGAATAATGTGGTCAAACGCTCTGTATTGTTGACTCAGGGAGATCAAGTTGAAGCGAAGTCTCTCCCGGAAGAGATCACAAAACCCAAATTGCTGAACAAAGCAAATTCTAATGACGAGGGGCTTTCTTTAAAAGCTGCATCCGAAGAAGCAGAAAAAGAAGCCATTATTAATGCCTTGGAAGCGAGCAAATACAATAAATCCAAAGCCGCCGAGCTCTTGGAAATAGATCGAAAAACACTCTACAATAAATTGAAGCAATACAATATCAAAGACTATTGATTTGTTTCTTCATCCCCTTTTCTAATGAATCTAAACAGTCTCAGGATTCTTTTTTCTTTGATTATTGGTCTTTTGATCATTTTATGCATTTGGACCTATTGGAACCTCAACAACTACATCAGTTCAGTAGAGAAGGTAAGAGAGGCCAATCATACCTTGCAATTGACTACTCAAATATTATCATTGATCAAAGATGCAGAGACTGGGCACCGTGGCTATCAGCTTAGCCATGATGATCAATATTTGGAGCCTTATTATGTAGCCAAAAAAGAACTTCCTCTCAAGCTTGATCAATTGGATAGCCTATCGGTCGATCATGCAGATTTATTGATCAAAGTCGCTGAATTTCGAAAGGCAATTGATTCCCAACTCGCTATCATTGAACAAATTCTCCAAGAGGTTCAAAAAGGCTCTCGACTTAATTCAGAGGCGCTTACCTTGCTTAGTCAAGGCAAGGCTAATATGGATTTAGTCAGAAGTATCGCAGAGGACATAAACATCCTGAGTCGAAATGAGGCTCTAGAAGAAGAGCAGGAAGAAGGGGCATTTAAAAAAGTAACTCCGATCAACTTACTGGTGGTTGCCTTGATCGCCTTTGGAGGAGTTTTGCTCCTATTCACACGGGCAGTATTGCTATTGGAGCAGCGGGATAAAAAGTCTAAAAATCTTACCGAGGCCCTTGAGGATTTGGAAAAAGCAACTGAGAAAACCAAACAGGTCAGTGATTTGCTCCGAAATGTACTGGATAGCTCCCGTGATGGGATCATGGCCTATCGCTCTATTCGAAATGCAGCTGGAGAAATCGAAGATTTTCAACTTGTTTTAGCAAATAGAGCCGCATTCCTTATTACCAATCGAAGTGAATCGGAGATACTCGGTCAGCGATTATTGGATCTTTTTCCTGGGAATAAGGGCTATTTGTATGAGGAGTACTGCAAGGTAGTCGAGTCAGGAAAGGACTTCAAAACAGAAATAGAATACCTGCTGGATGAAAAATATATCTGGTTTAAAATCCTTGCAACCAAATTTGAAGACGGATTTATCGTTACCTTTTCAGATATCACGGAAGATAAAGCTACCGGAATCAAATTGGCCAATTACACACAGGAGCTCAAAAGATCCAACGAAGATTTGGAGCAGTTTGCCTACGTAGCCTCACACGATTTGCAGGAGCCTCTTCGTAAGATACGTTCGTTCGGTGATAGACTACTCACCAAGTATCGGGATCAATTGGATGAAACGGGGCAAAATTACATTGATCGGATGCAGGTTGCGGCGAAGCGAATGCAAAATCTGATCGAGGATTTGCTTGCCTTTTCCAGGATTACCCGCAGTAGTGAGCTGCCTGGAATGGTAAATATGAAAGAGGTTTTTGAGGAAATCCAAGAAGACCTTTTTGATCAGATTGCGAGGACAAAGGCCAAAATAGATATCGAAGGACTTCCGGATGTCTTGGGTGTCAAAAGTCAAGTCCAACGTTTGTTCCAAAACTTAGTAAGCAATGGCCTCAAGTTTAGAAGAAAAGACCTTCCACCTCTGATAAGAATAAGTGGTAAGATAATCAGTGCAGTGGAGGCTTCTAAAGATTTTAAAATTAGCCCTCGCTACGGCAACTATGTCCAAATCACCGTGTCAGATAATGGGATAGGATTCAATGAACGCTATAAGGATCAAATTTTCAATGTATTTCAGCGACTGCATGGAAAAAATGAATTTGAAGGCACAGGAATAGGCTTGGCAATTTGTAAAAAAATCATCCTGCATCACGGAGGAGCCATTCGTGTAGAAAGCGAAGAAGGAGTTGGGTCGGATTTTATAGTTATATTTCCATTGAATAAACAAGCGGGAAACCCGGAGCACCATGAATAAAATTAATAGCAAAGTCAGCATTCTGATGGCAGATGATGATCCCGATGATCAGGTTCTCCTACAGGAAGCTCTTCGAGAAAACAACATTTCCAATGCCGTTTGTTTTGTTGAAAATGGAGAGGAGCTAATCGAGTTTTTAACCAAAAAAGGAAAATTCGAAGGTAAGGATTGTGCCACTCCCGGCTTAATCCTTCTGGATTTGAATATGCCCAAAATGGATGGGAGAGAGGCCTTAAAACTGGTAAAGGCCGATCCCGTGTTGAAAAAAATACCCATAGTAGTGCTCACTACCTCCAGGGCAGACTCTGATGTAATTGAGTGTTATGATTTGGGGGTGAACTCTTTTATTTCTAAGCCGGTAAATTTTCATGATTTGGTCGATGTCACCCGAGAAATTAGTAATTATTGGCTAGGTACTGTCTCTCTTCCAAAAAACAATGTCTAATGTCCTTACAGCAAGTATCCATATTGCTGATTGAAGATGATGAGGATGATGCCTTTTTGATTAAAGACTATCTGTCTGATATCCACAATTTTGAAATTAAGCTTGATTGGGAGCCTGACTACAACAATGGGAAGGAAAAAATCATGAACGGTTCTTTTGATTTATTTTTGATTGATTTCTATCTCGGAAAAGAAACTGGTCTGAATCTGATCGATTTTATCCAAAAGCAGGGTGTATTTACACCAGCTATCCTTCTGACAGGCAGAAATGACTCCCAAATCGACATAGATGCGAGTACCGCAGGCGCATTTGATTATTTGATAAAAGGAGACATGACGTCAGATATTTTGGAGCGTTCGATTCGCTATTCTATCCGTCAGGGAGAAACTATTCGAGAATTGGATGAAAAAGAAAAGCGCTATCGTTCACTTTTTGAGCGATCCTTCGATAGTATTTTCCTTGCCAATATCCGTTTGGAGTTTCTGGAGCAGAATGAGTCATTTTTAAATTTATTCGGCTTTCAGGAGGGAGAATTAAATCGATTTGAGCTCCAAAAACTCTTTGCAGACTCTGATGATTACGATTTTTGCATCAGTCAACTCAAAGAGCATGGGGTGATCAAGGATTTTGAGGTGAGGCTCGTGACCAAGCCTGGAGAAGAGAAGATATGTCTTTTCAACTGTATTTTCATTCCTGATCAGGAGGATGAAAACTGCTGTTATCAGGGGATTATTCGGGATTTGACAATGTCTAAAAAGGCCGAGGCTGACATGATGATGGCAGAGAAACTATCGATGACCGGAAAACTTGCCCGAACTATTGCTCACGAGATCAGAAACCCCCTGACAAATCTGAATCTAGCTTTAGACAGCTTGCAAGATGAGGTGAATCAATCTGATGAGACCCTTTCCACCTACACCCAAATTATCCAAAGAAGCTCCAACCGAATCGAATCATTGATTGGGGACCTACTCAATTCTTCCAAGCCCAAAGAACTGCAGCTAGAGCTTGTCTCGCTTGATGTGATTGTGGAGGAAGTAATGACTTTGGTACAGGATAGAGCCAAACTTAAAAATATCCGCATTGAGCAAAGTCTAGCTAAAGATCTTCCAAGGCTTTACGTAGATCCCGAAAAGCTTTCTATTGCTTTGGTGAATATTTTTATCAATGGCATCGAAGCAATCGAGCATTCCGATGGATTGCTTCAGGTTTCGGTCAGTTCTCGACAAAATTCAATTTTTCTCCGAATTGCAGATAATGGAGGAGGGATAGCTAAAGAGGATTTGAAAAAAATATTTGATCCTTTTTTTACTCAAAAATCAAACGGTACCGGCTTGGGACTTACTTCCACACTCAATATTCTTTCAAGTCATAATGCCTTGATTGAGGTAAAAAGCACTGTAGGAGAGGGCACGGTCTTCGAGATTGAGTTTCCTTTGCCCGAAATGTAAAAAAGGCTACCTCAGGTAACCTTTAATTTAAAAAACCCTTAGAAGGGATTTAATCACAATCTATTTTTTCAGGCTGCTATTTGCCAAAGACCCGATTTCCGAATATCAATGTGAGTACAAACATCACAATGAAAATGAAAAACAAGATTTTGGCGATGGAAGCAGCTCCTGCAGCGATTCCGCCAAACCCAAAAATTGCAGCGATAATCGCCACAATAAAGAATCCTAGTGCCCAACGTAACATACGTTATTGTTTTAAGTGAATGAAGTTTCCTTAACTACTGGAAAAAAGGTGCCATCCGTCAAAACAATCGAAATGAGCCTAGAAACGGCACTTTGATAAAAATTGTGTGGAAAATATCCTACAAAAATGGAACAGATTCCCCAATTCCCCATCGCTTGAATCCTTGAATTGCCCACTTGCAGGCTGATTTTGGCCTTGGTACAGTCATTGGACTAATAGAGGCAAATCAATTTGAATCAAAAAATAAAAATTATGAAGACTGACACACAATTTAGAATAGAAGGATCTTGGAAAGAAATAAAAGGAAAGTTAAAACAGAAATATGCTTCCTTGACTGAAGACGACTTGGCTTATGAAGAAGGTCAAGAGGAAGAGTTGTTGGGTAGGTTACAAAGGAAGCTCGGTAAGACTATCGATGACATTAAGGAAGAAATCAACAGCCTCTAATTACCAACAACCAAATTATTTTACACCAAAACCGCAAAACTATGAGAGCTAAACTAACATTTATTGGAGCTATTGCTTTAGCCTTTTTCATCTCTTCTTGTTCAGAATCAAAGAATGAAGAACAAAGAGACCAGATGCTTGAAGTTCAGACAAACTGGGAAGATGAAAGAGATCAGCTTCAGGCTGATCTAAGAGAGCTTGAGACCGAAATCGATAAAAAAATGATTGATCTGAAGGCAGAAAAAGAGAAAGCAGATGCAGATATGAAAGCTGAAATTGAAAAAATGGAAGCTGAACTGCAGGATGAGAAATCTGAGGTTAAAAAAGCATTAGCTGATCTGGAAAATGCCTCGAAAAACACTTGGACAGATGTGAAAGCAGCTGTAGATAAAACCACAAAAGACATTGAGTCTGAGTGGAAGAATTTCAAGACAAATATAGATGGCTTATTGAGCGGAAACTCAAACTAAACCACCTTACCTAAATGGAGCAGGGTTGATTGATTCTTTCAACCCTGCTTTTTTTTGTTCGAGCAAGAGGCAAATGAGCGACCCGTCTCTGGCAACATACTAAAAAGTTAAAAATAGATTATCAATGGAACTGGAAATAGAAAAACCCCTCAATGTTGTTTTTGAAAAAGTAGAAAGCTGGATCGATGGATTTATTGCTATGATTCCGAATATGATTGTGGCAGTATTGACCTTTATCATTTTCCTGCTTCTAGCTAAATATGGAAGTAAGATTGCGATCAAGATTTTTTCGAAGACATCTAATAATACTGCTTTGAAGAATCTATTATCCACGGTAGTGCACTGGTCCATTTTGGGATTAGGTGTATTTATCATATTGGGGATTTTAGGACTTGAAAAAGCCGTGACTTCACTACTGGCGGGTGTCGGGGTGGTAGGGCTGGCTTTAGGTTTTGCCTTTCAGGATATTGCAGCCAATTTCGTTTCGGGCATCATTTTAGCCTTTCGAAAGCCCTACAGAATAGGCGATGTGATCGAAATTAACGATGTAATGGGAAAGGTCTTACGGACCAATCTGCGTGTCACCGTGATGGAGACTTTTCAGGGGCAAGAGGTTTTTATCCCAAACAAAGAACTTCTCCAAGGCAATATTGTCAACTATTCCTCGCTTACGCATAGGCAGATAATTATCGCCTGTGGGATTTCTTACGCTGAGGATTTAGAGGAAGTAGAAAGTGTGGTGAGGAAAGCTATTTTAGAGCTTGAAGGATTGATTCGTAAGGATGATTTGATTTTTGACTACGAGGAATTCGGGGGTAGTTCCATCAATTTTTACGTCCGCTTTTGGATTGAATACCCCGGAGAACCTGGCTATCTCGGGATGAAAAGTAAGGCAATCAAAGCGATCAAAAAATCCTTTGACCAGAATAATATTACCATTCCTTTCCCTATCCGAACATTGGATTTTGGGATCAAAGGCGGTAAGACGCTATCAGAAATGGAAATTCACCAGGCTGTGCAGGATGCTGGCCAAAATTGATTGATCTAAAGTCCTTTCCGAATTTGAAGAGGCGCTTCCACAGGCTGTGGAAATTGTGCCACATCCCACAAAACCCATCAAAAAGTAAAATAGAATATCCTTCGGTATCATGTGGCACCGCATAAGAATATTCTAACTCTAATGGGATACATAAAATCATTCACTTCTTGGGCTTTTTGGAAAGGAATTTGGGCTAATTGGAGTAAAAAATATAAATGATTATGTCAACTACTAATATGAATACTGAAAGAGCAACATTGTCAAATCACCTAAATTTGGATGAAAAAAAGATGCGCGATCTGAATGATCAGATGAACGATCTCCTATCAGACTACCATGTCTTCTACCAAAATGTAAGAGGTTTTCATTGGAATGTAAAAGGTGCAGATTTCTTTATTCTGCATGAGAAATTCGAAGAGCTATATACTCAATTGTATCAGAATATTGATGATCTAGCTGAGAGAATTATTACCATTGGATATAAGCCCTTGCATTCCTATTCCAAATATTTATCACAAAGTATCCACAAGGAGGTCACAGATGTGAGTGGTGAAGAAGAAACCGTAGAGCAGGTAATCAAAGGCCTTGGTGTCTTGTCCACTTCCCACAGAAAAGTGGCTCAACTAGCAGGTGAAATTGGAGATATTGTCACCGAAGATATGCTAACCAATTTTGTAGCAGATCTAGAAAAAAGAATGTGGATGTTTACCATGTACAAGAAATAAACAATCCTATAAAGGAAAATGGCCATCAGATTTGATGGCCATTTTTTTTAATATCCTACTAAATAGAAAAGTCCTGCGGCAAGAGCTGCTCCACCGATGGGACCTAAAATAGGTACCCAAGCATAACTCCAGTCTGAGGATCCTTTTCCTTTAATCGGTAAAATTTGATGAATTATTCGAGGTCCTAAGTCTCTGGCAGGATTGATGGCATAGCCCGTGGTGCCACCCAGAGACATACCAATTACCCAAACCAAAAATGCCACAGGAAGCGCCCCGACTGAACCCAAGCCTATGGGAGTCTCGGATGCATCCTCAATTTTTGCTCCAGTGATATAAAGGATTACAAAAACCAGTACGAATGTCCCGATGACCTCGGAAATAAAATTATTTGGCAGATTCCGAATAGCTGGGCTTGTTCCAAAAGGAGCAGCTATCTCACCGGGATCTTGGGTGGCTTTGAAGTGATCGATGTGGATCAACCACGAGAGAAATGCTCCTATGCCTGCTCCCAAAACCTGCGCTCCGATATAGCCGGGAGCCATAGCCCAGTCAAATTTTCCTGCCAACGCTAGGCCCACTGTCACAGCTGGATTCAAATGAGCTCCACTATAGGGACCCGCAACGACTACTCCTGTGAAAACAGAAAGAGCCCAAGCAGTGGTGATGACAAGCCAACCGGCATTATTTCCTTTAGTTTGAGGTAGAACCACATTGGCAACTACCCCTGAGCCTAGCAGTAAAAGCAGGCCTGTTCCGATTATTTCTGCTACGTATGGATTCATTTATTCTACCCAGTTTTTAGATCGTTCGACTGCTTTGTGCCAAAAGTGAATAAGCTTATCTCGCTTTTCGGCATCCATTTCCGGCTCGAAACTTTTGTCAGCTTCCCACAGACTTTGGATTTCCGATTGATCCTTCCAAAATCCAACCGCTAATCCAGCCAAGAAAGCTGCCCCAATCGCCGTTGTTTCGATGATTTGGGGGCGTTTGATTTCACAATCTAGCAAATCGGACTGAAACTGCATTAAAAAATTATTGGCTGTGGCACCGCCATCTACCCGGAGTTCTTTGGTCTTTTCTCCAGCGTCCTTTTCCATGGCTTTTAGCACATCGTAGACTTGATAGGCAATGGCTTCCAGAGCAGCCCGTGTAAAATGCGCAATGGTTGTTCCTCTGGTTATTCCAAAAAATGCTCCCCGCGCGTCCTGATCCCAATGTGGAGCCCCTAAACCTGCTAAAGCAGGAACGAAGTAAACGCCTTCATTATCCGGCAAACTCATCGCAAGCTTCTCGGATTCTTTAGCATGACCAAATAATTCGATCCCATCCCGAAGCCACTGAATAGCAGCTCCACCTATGAAGACCGAACCTTCCAAAGCATAATTGATTTCATCTCCGATTTTCCAAGCAACGGTTGTCAAAAGTTGATTTTTGGATCGGACAGCCTCTTTACCTGTATTCATGACCAAAAAGCAACCAGTGCCATAGGTGGTTTTAGCCATTCCAGGTTCTGTGCATAGTTGACCAAAAAGTGCAGCCTGCTGATCTCCGGCGATACCTGCGATGGGGATTTTACTCCGCAATACATCTCCAGCCGTCTCGCAGTACACTTCAGAGCAAGTTTTTACTTCTGGCAGCATGGACTGCGGAATACCAAATAGATCCAGAAGCTCCTGATCCCATTCCTGTGTGTGAATATTGAATAGCATGGTCCGACTGGCATTCGTGATGTCGGTCAGGTGTTTTTCGCCTTTGGTGAGATTCCAGATCAACCAGGAGTCTACGGTTCCAAATGCCAATTCCCCTGCTTCGGCTTTCTTTCTGGCACCCTCTACATTTTCTAATATCCAGCGGATTTTGGTGGCTGAGAAATAAGCGTCGATAATCAAACCGGTTTTGGAGGCGATCATTTCGGAATGACCTTTTTCCTTTAAACTATCACAAAAAGCAGCCGTACGCCTATCCTGCCAGACAATGGCGTTGAAGATGGGCTTGCCGGATTTCCTGTCCCAAACGATGGTAGTTTCACGCTGATTGGTGATGCCGATAGCCGCTATCTGATCGACTGAGATTCCTTTATTGACTAAAGACTCAATCATTACCGAAGACTGCGAAGTCCAGATTTCCACAGGGTCATGTTCCACCCATCCCTGTTTGGGGAAATGTTGTTTAAACTCTTTTTGGGCGACCGAGACGATTTGCCCTTGCTTGTCAAAAATAATGGCTCTCGAACTCGTCGTGCCTTGGTCCAAGGACATGATGTATGGTTTTGTTTGGGTCATTTTTTGGGTTAATTGATGATTACGCCTTTCTCCACTTTTCCACTTTGCAATTCTCAGGCTTTAATTAAATACTTTTCAGCCACTTTTCTAAAATCTGATAATTCCTGCTCGATCCATTTTGAATCTTTTCCAAGTTCTTGAGCCATGATTTCAGCTACTTTCAATGAGGAGTCCAGAGCTGCCTGCGCATCGAGAATGAGCATTCGGATTCTTCTGGAGAGCACATCTTCTACTTTGACGGCCATTTCTTCCCGAGCAGCCCAAACTACCTCAGCCAGAATATTTGGGAAGTCGGGATGGATTTTTTCGCGAAGCGATGCATCTTCTTCGGCTAATTTCTGAATTGCTTCGGCATCGGAGCCATAGACAGACCAATGTCCTTGGGGGACTTGGGTAGTATGTCCGTGAAGCTTCATCTCAAAAGACTCACTTGGAGCCAAAAGCTCTTTGGTGATTTCCTGATAATGATTTACTGTGTCTTCTCCCATTTTTCGGAAAGTAGTCCATTTTCCTCCTGTCAGAGTAACCAAATTACTTTCTGAGACGATGACTTTATGTGAACGCGAGATTTCCTTGGTTTTTGCTCCTTCTTCTTTTGGTCGAGCCAAGGGTCGTAATCCTGCAAAAACCGCTTTTACATCTGCTCTTGTCGGTGCTTTCGTCAGATACCCTGACGCTGTTTCTAACACAAAATCAATTTCCTTTTGCAGGGCCTCGGGCTCCAATTTTGCTTTTTCCCGAAGGGTGTCGGTAGTGCCTACGACCAGTTTCCCATGCCAAGGTACTGCAAAAAGCACTCGTCCATCATTCGTTTTTGGAATCATGAGTGCGTCTTTTCCTCCTAAAAACTCTAAATCCATGACCAAATGAATCCCTTGACTGGGCTGTATCATTCTGGCGGCATCGGGATTGTCCATTTGGAGGATTTTATCTGCGAAAACACCCGTAGCATTGACGACCATTTTTGCTTTTAAAGTGTATTTCTCCTGATTGAGCTCATCTCGTACTTTTAGCCCGGTGATTTTCCCATCTTCATCTTTCAGCAATCCTCGGACAGAGACATAATTCAATAGACATGCACCCGCATCATCTGCGGTCTGTGCTATGGCAAGAGCCAGACGAGCATCATCAAACTGACCGTCATGATAGACAACTCCACCCTTTAGCCCGTCTTGCTTCACAGCAGGTAGTCGTCTGATAGTTTCGGATTTGGAGATAAATCGGCTTTTTCCCAAACGCAGTTTTCCAGCCATCCAATCGTAGATTTTCAAACCTACGCTATATTGAGCACGGTCAAACCAAGAGTAAATCGGAATGATGAAAGGTTGATTTTGGGTTAGGTGAGGGGCATTTTGTAGAAGTTTTCCCCGCTCCTTGAGCGCTTCCAGGACCAGTCCTACATCCCCTTGAGCCAAATATCGAACACCTCCATGGACTAGCTTGGTACTTCGGCTGGAAGTGCCTTTGGCAAAATCCGCCTTTTCTAAAAGAATCACTGAAAGACCCCTCGAAATTGCGTCGAGAGCCACGCCTAGACCCGAAGATCCTCCGCCAATTACAGCGATGTCCCAGGTTTTTGAGCTGTCAGCTAGTTGGTTTAAGTTTTCTTCTCTTTTCATTTGGATCAAAAATAGAAATAAAAGAAAGCAAAAAGAAACAAAAAGAAAGTTAATTTCTGTCTCATGCTTTCTTTTTCCTTTGTTTTCTTAATTTAGTGAAAAATATACCCGAATGACACTGGCAGAAAGGCATCGCTACATTTTAGATCAATTGGAAAAAAAAGGACTCCTTACCGTTTCGGATCTGGCTAAGGAGCTGAATGTGACCATGGTGACTGTGCGGAAGGATCTGAAGATTCTGGAAGAGAAGGGCTTGCTCTTTCGCTCGCATGGCAGTGCCACTTCGGTCTCGCCCTATGTTTCTGATCGCTCGGTGCAGGTGAAGAGGCTTGAGCAAGTGGAGGAAAAGAGTCGAATTGCTCAAAAGGCTTTGGATTATTTGGAGCCGCATGAGGCGATTATCATCGGTTCGGGTACGACGGTCGGTGCCTTTGCTCAGGCAATACCGAGGAACTATCCACTTACGGTCTTGACAGCTGCGATGAATGTAGCCTTAGCGCTAATTGATACGACAGAGCTCGAATTGGTACAGCTTGGGGGTGTGGTAAGGAAGAGTAGTAGTTCGGCAGTGGGGCATTTTGCCGAAGAGATGCTAAAGAGTTTTGCCTGTAATAAATTATTTCTCAGTGTGGATGGAATCAGCCTAGAGCATGGTTTGACCACCTCCAACATGATGGAGGCGCACTTGAATGCGGAGATGATTCGATCGGTGCAGAAGACCATTGTACTGGCCGATAGTCGAAAATTTGGGAGAAAGGGCTTTGGAAAAATCTGCGATCTCGAAGATATTGATGTGATTATTACCGATTCGGGTATTCCCGAAATCTATCGTGAGAGATTGGAGGAGAAAGGGATAGAGTTATTGTTGGTTTAATAATCCTTATACAATCTCCTGATCACCGAACTCCCGCTTTCTTTTAGATTGACTTCATAGATAAAGTCATATTCGATATCCTGCAGGTCCTCATATTTTTCTCCTTCTCCCACAAAGTAGTTGGCAAGTCGGCTGACGGTGTTGCTGTGTCCGACCACTAGGATATTTCCATCTAAGCTTTTCAATTTCTCCACCAATTCATCGTGATTGCTGGGTTCATAAGACTGAATCGAGATCCCTGCCTGATCGGCTGTTGGTTGCGCTGTCAGTCGTGTTCTTTTATAATCCGTGCTGAATACATGCTTGATTTCTTGGTTTTGAAGAATCTGGGCAAGTTTTTTTGCTCTTAAATAACCTACTTGAGCCAATTCGGGATCTGGATTATCCACGAGTTGTTTTTCGGCATGCCGGACGATGTAGATGGTTTTGGGTTTGTTTTGGGAGGTGCAGGAAAAGAAAATTAAGACAAGAATGAAAAGGATGAGTAGATTTTTCATGGTTTTAAAAGATATGCTTTACAAGATAAGCCTTCGGCAAAGAAATACTTCACTTCGTTCGGTTAGATAAGCCTTCGGCAAGATATAGCCTACTTCCTCGACTGAGATATGGCTTCGCCGAAATATGCTTCGCTAAATGTAATGGAAATATGCCTACGGCGAGATATGTTCGCTTCGCTTCACGAAATATGCCTCACGTTGTTCGGGGAAATACACTCGCTACGCTTCGTGAGATACAACATCTTTCCACAGTTGAGATACGCTTCGCGAAATATAATGGAAATACATCTCACTCCGCTCGATGAAATAAGCTCCCTCTGGTCGCGAGATATAACTCGCTTTGCTCGATGAAATAAGCCTTCGGCGAAATAGGTTTTACGTAATACTATCAGGAAGATAGTTCGGCTTCGCCTCACAAGATTCAAACTCATACCTTGGCTAGGATATGCTCTAGCTTGTCAAGTAAGTGTTAGGTCGCTGACCGTCACTGCGACGACGATCCCGAGAATCGGGAGAATACCCCTCTTGTAGGCACTCAAATGCTTGAAATCCAACCTTGTCGAATTATTTCACCCAAAGCTTCTCTCAAGGCGTAGCTACTTTTTTTATTCTGGATACTAAGCCTGAGATATCTGCGAAATCAGCTTTTTTTTCTGCGTAAATCTGCGGGAAATAGAGCCTCTTTAAAAATAAAACTCACTTCGTAGATCGAAAGATTTCGCCCGACGAAGGAGGGCTTATTTCCATCGTATTTCTACCGTATTTCCCTTTGCTTACTTGGCGGAAGATTCTTAACCTGAGAAAGTATTGTCAATGTGCTGATCCTTAGCTTTGATTTCCTCAAATTCTAAGTATTGTTCCCAAAATTCACTTTCAGGAAGAGCTGCTCGGAGATAGAGTTTTTCCTTTTTGATAGGATGAACAAATACCAATTTGAAAGCATGTAAGTTGATGCTGGCATCAGGATTGGGTTTTGGGAAACCGTACTTCAAGTCCCCGCGAATTGGGCAACCCATTGAAGCCAGTTGAACTCGGATCTGATGTGGTCTACCAGAGACTGGGCGGACTTCTATCAGCCAGTGGTCATTCAATTTGCCGAGGGTCTTATAATTAAGCTCGGCTTTTTGTGAACCCGGCACTTCTTTCTCATGAGCAGTGACCACATTTTTTTGCTCGTCCTTGGTCAGCCAATGAGTGAGTTTGCCCATTTCTTCTCTTGGTCTTTTTTTGACAATAGCCCAATAGACCTTGTGAATATCCCGCTTACGGAAAAGCTCCATCATACGCTCCAAACCTTTGCTTGTTCGGGCAAAAACCACCAAGCCGCTGACAGGCCTGTCTAAACGATGTACGGGATGTAAAAAAACAGCTCCGGGCTTGTTGTATTTCTTGGCAATGTAATCCTTGCAGTAATCGGTCAGGGTTTTGTCACCGGTTTTGTCTCCTTGGACGAGAACACCTGCTGCTTTATTGACCACAAGTAAATGATTGTCTTCGTAAACGACGTTGAAGGGCTGCTTTTTCATAGATGGCACAAAGGTAGGCAATTTGTGATTAGTTCGGGATATTCTGCCTTCTTCGTCTTGTTTTTTAGTTTAAACAGTGTATACTAGTATTTTAATAGATAGAATTATGAAACTACTCCAATTTGCTGGCATACTTTTTTTAATCCTTTCCTGTTCTCCTTCGGAAAAAGCCGAGGTTAACAAAGGCGATGATACCAAAAGGATTTCGCTAATAGCCGAAGACTCATCGGTTGTCAGAGATATTATTGCATCTACCTTTATTTTTCAGGATGGGGATCAAAACCATTTGATTTTCCGGGATGCTTCTGCATCGACTATCTATGTTTTTGATCGAGAGAGGGGAGAATTGGTTGACAAATGGACCAAAACAGGGGATGTGCCAGGGGCCTTTTCTTTGGCTACAAAAAATTTGAAACTTTCAAATACCGGAGAGATTGTACTCATCGATATTAGTGAGGGGTTGCGGGTTTTTGCAAAGGACGGGGAATTGATCAGTCGTGCTAGTCCAGTCGCTAATCAATGGAGTTTAGGTGGGGCTTTCAACCTCTTCAGAAATACAAGTTTGCTATCCATTGAAGGAGAGGAGTATGTTCTTTATTCTTTGGATATCTTGGAACCTGACTTAGTAGAGTATGGACCTCAATTTCTTCAGAATCGGAAAAACCTAGTGCTGACAAACTTGGAAACAGGCGAGCATCGATTGATTTTGCCTTTTCCCAAAGGCTCAAAATTTTTGAATGGCATGGTTTATCCTTTCGAGGATTTTAGACCCTTATTTGTTGTGGAAGAATCCGCTAATAGGTTATTTGTGATTTTTCAAAATGAACCTATTCTGTATACTTATTCTTGGAATGATGCAGCACCTGAATTGCTTTCCAGTGTTAGGGTCGATTTGCCAGGGTTTGAGGAAAATGAGGGTTGGGAGCCTGGATCCATTCATATGGCACAAATTACTGATAAGGAAAACGAACCATTTCCAGCTCGAATTCAGGGTTTTGAAGCTGTTGAGGGTGGATTTTTGTTGAGTTACAGCACAAAACCAACGGATTTGGATAATTACAACCGCTACAAAAGCAAGGACCGAACGAGGGAAGGCCTAAATCAAATCTACGAGGAAACTCGTCGGAAGACGGTTTTTCTTGATTCGGATGGAAAAGTGCTTCCTGTTGATTTTCCAGAAATGCACTATCAAAGTTTTCAGATCATTGATGGGAAAATCCATTGGATGAAAATCCCCACCCCGGGGGAAGAAGCAGAAGAATTTACTCTTTATTGGGGCAAGCTAAAAATTGAATAAATCAATTCAGTTTTTTCACGATGTCCGCCATAATCGATTCGGCGTGCACGATTGAGTTTTCGATAAAAAACTCTCGGGTATTCAGTCCGCCGCAAACAACTCCGGCCAGATAAACGCCCGGCACATTGGATTCCTGATTGGCTTGATCGTAGCAGGGTTGCCTTTTTTCATCAAGAGACAACTCTACACCCAGTTGATCCAAAAGCGCAAAATTGGGCTTGTAGCCTGTCATCGCTAGGACGAAGTCATTATCTATAGTTACATCACCAGTAGGAGTCGTAATCAACACCTCCTGATCCCTAATTTCCTTGACTTTTGATTGGGTGAAAGCTTTGATAGAACCTTCCTTGATCCGGTTCATGATGTCAGGACGTACCCAGTATTTAACATTCTCATCCACCTCTTCTCCCAGTAAAACCATGCTGACCTCAGCACCTTTCCTCCAGCATTCCAAAGCTGCATCTACCGCTGAATTTGCTCCACCGACTACCAGAAGTTTTTGTCCGATAAAAGGCCAAGGCTCCTTGTAATAATGCATCACTTTTGGCAGTTCTTCTCCGGGGACATTCATCAAGTTTGGTAGATCGTAGAAGCCGGTGGCAAGCACGATTTTCTGCGTTTGATAGCTGCCTTTTGAAGTTGTGATCAAAAAGTTTTCACCTTTTTTCTCTAGAGTTTTGACTCCTTCGTAGAGATTGACCTTGAGTTTAAAATGAAAATAAATGCGTCGATAATATTCTAAGGCTTCGGTGCGGGTAGGCTTGTTTTCTACCGACATAAAAGGGATGCCAGCCATCTCCAAGCGATCCGAGGTAGAGAAAAAGCGCATATTTATCGGGTAGTTGTAGATGGAATTGGTTAAGGCACCCTTTTCCAGGATCAGGTAATTCAAGCCTTGTTTTTGAGCTTCTACTCCACAGGCTAGTCCAATTGGACCGCCTCCCACGATGATGACGTCAAAAATCTGATTACTCATTGATTTTATAATTTAAATTTGGCTACTTGATCGCTGAAACTTTTTTCATTCCAATCAAAGGTCCTCTCTTGAATACTTATTTCCCCCTTTTTGTTCCAAATCACAGCACTTGCTGATCGGGTTCCATAATTTCCATTGGCTCGGATCAATTGGGCTGAAAGTGCAATTTCCAAGTCTTTGGGCGCACCAGTGTCAGGCAAACTTTCTAAGGGATAGGTATTCTTTGATTTTAAAATTTCAAGAAGCTTTTGTCTGGAAATCTCTTGATCCAAGGTTTCTTCCAATTGCTTTTTTGCCAAGTTGGTTTTCGGCCAAGGGTCATTCAATAAACCGTTACTCAGACCATGGATTCCGGGTTTGATTTCCTGGATTCCCTTTCCAAAATTACTGAAATAGCAAAGTTGATCTCCATCAGAGACAAGTAGATTGAATCCCTCGTAGCGATCTTTTTCCTTCTCGATTTCTTTCAAATAATCCTTCGGAGAAATGGAGTCCTCCAAGAAATCCTGAACTAATTTTCCCCGAGAAATTTCCCCATGACCCATTTTCCTGAAATCCCGATAATTGGTCAAAAAAGACCAGCGTCCATTAGGATGAAAACCCATCCAAGTCCCCCCGCTTTTGAGGTCTTTTCCTGCGAAAAATCCGGATTCCCATTGATGCATTTTGGCCGTAGGCCGCTCAAAAAACTCATCCCGATTGGCAGAGATGATAAGCGGAAATTCTGACTGGCTTTTCCAGGAAAAGGCTACCAAACACATAGGCTTAAAGATAAAACAAAGGCCGGAAAAACCGGCCTTTGGAGTGAATTAATCAACTTTTGCCTCCTTGAGGCTTGGGTAATCAGTGTAACCTTTTTCGCCGGGAGTATAGAAGGTATCGGTGTCCCATTCTGCCAAAGATGCATCTTGTGCAAAACGCTCAGGAAGATCCGGATTTGAAATAAATGGCTTACCAAAAGCTACTGCATCAGCTAGGCCTTCAGCGATGACTTGATTTCCTTTTTCTTGATCGAAAGCAGCATTGATGACCAAGGTTCCCTTGTACATCGGGCGATATCTTTTTGCGATATGCGGTTCCAGATATGGAATCTCACTTACGTCATTGAAAGGCTCCGAAAGATGCAGATAAGCCAAATTGTACTGATTGAGTTTTTCGATGATGTAGTCAAAAGTAGGAATGGTCTCCTCATCTGCTTCCATTCCGAAAATCCCGTGCAAGGAAGGATTTAAGCGTAATCCGATTCGATTTTCTGGCATGACCTCCTTTAGCGCATCTATCACTTCAAATAGGATTCTAGCTCTATTTTCGATCGAACCACCATATTCGTCCATTCTGACATTGCTGGTTCGACTGAAAAACTGATGCAGCAGATAACCATTAGAGGAGTGAATCTCTATTCCATCAAAACCCGCATCCATCGCGTTTTTTGCCGCATTTTTAAAGTCAAGAATAGTCTGTTTGATATCTTCGATAGTCATTTCCTTGGGAGTGACTGTGTCTTTAAAACCTTTTGGAGTGAAGGATTTTGCATGGGGGTTGATAGCTGAAGGTGCATGCGGTAAGTCTCCATTATGGAAGTCCGGATGGGAAATTCTGCCCACATGCCACAATTGGATAAAAATATGTCCGCCTTCTTTGTGAACAGCCTCAGTTACTTTTTTCCAGCCTTCCACTTGAGCCTCCGTGTGAATACCCGGAGTATAGATATAGCCAACTGCTTTTTCGGAAATTTGAGATCCTTCTGTAATAATAAGACCTGAAGAAGCTCTTTGTGTGTAATATTTTACATGAATGTCAAATGGAGCCTTTGCCTCATTATTTGCCCGACTCCGGGTCATTGGGGCCATCCAAACCCTATTTTTCAAAGTTAAATCTCCAACCTGAATAGGTTGTAAAAGCGCTTGTTTGCGATCCATAAAATAAAATTGGTTTAGTTTTCAAAATTCTATGTATATACAACTAATCGCTGTCCTTGATAGTTCATGGGAATCGACATAAAAAAAGCCATCGAGTAAAACCCGATGGCTATTGGTATTTCAAAGGGTACTTTTAGAAGTTGACAGTTACTTCATTGGAGCAGGTAGATGTGCCAGTTTCGCATACTTGATATGTCAAGGTACCTCCGCCTCTGTTGCTAGTTTGATCGGTAAAACTATTGCCTGAAACCCTCCTGATTAACGTGCCATTACGATAAATATCAACTGCACCGGAGTTTCCAGACCATGATAAGTTAGTGGCCCATCGTCCTCTATTCTTGAACCCATTTGCTGTAAGATCAATCCCTGTTGGGTCTTGAGGGTCTCCAGGATCAGTTCCACCTCCATCACCTGGGTCTGTTCCTCCTCCGTCGCCTGGGTCAGTGCCGCCTCCGTCACCTGAACTACCCAATGAGTATAGCAGGTGATTATTTGTAGTTCTGGAATTGGTCACCACACTTTTTGTGGAGGTTTCTGTAATAAAATCATAGACAGCTTGTGCGCTAGCACTTGGATTTGATTCCAAATAAAGTGCAGCAACCCCTGCAACATGAGGAGATGCCATAGAAGTACCGCTAAGAACTGCAGCAGCAGTACTACTTGTGAACCAAGCGGCGGTAATGGAAGATCCTGGGGCAAAGATGTCAACGCAATTTCCATAATTAGAGAAAGAGGATCTGCTATCAGAACTCGTGGTAGATCCCACAGTGTATGCATTGGTAGCACTTGCAGGGGAGGCGTTGCAAGCATTCGCATTGCTATTACCTGCGGCCACTACGGTGGGAACTCCTGCATTGTACATTCTGTCGACAGCATCATTTACAGCGGAGCTTGCGCCTCCACCCAATGACATATTTGCAACTGAAGGTCCTGAAGCATTGGCTGCTACCCAATCCATACCTGCGATTACTCCACTGAAGGTACCTGAACCATTGCAATCCAAAACTCTTACCGCTACCAAGCTTACATTTTTAGCAACTCCAAAGACAGTGCCACCAACGGTACCTGCAACGTGAGTTCCGTGACCATCACAATCTTCTGAGTTTCCTCCAAAGGCATCAAATCCTCGTTGTGCTCTTCCTCCAAATTCCACATGGTCTGTACGAATCCCTGTATCAATAATGTAGGCAGTTACCCCCTGTCCTGAGGTATTATAAGTGTAGGAACCATCTAGCGGGAGATTGGTCTGATCGATACGATCTATTCCCCAAGTTGCATTGGCTTGGGTTGTAGACTTATATACATAGCCATCTGGCTCAATGTATTTTACCGAAGGATCACTCTCTAAAGCAGATAGCTGTTCCGGACTAAGCTCTGCGGAAAACCCGGGAAGTAGATTGCCATAAACCATATCGATGGATTCTTCCTGGACATTGTACCTTGCTGCCAGACTATTTGCTACTACACGCATACCGGCCTGCACGGACTCATAGTCGTCCTTCATTCTAAATCTCACTGAATTGTCATTCAGTACCACGATATACTTGCCGGGTATATACTCGGCCTCTCCCATTGTTGCTACATCATCAAGCTCTGAGAGATTGACTTGCTGCTCTGTCTCAGAGCAGGCTGCTGCAAAAACAGCTAAGCCTAAAATCAGCCCTGAGGCAGGCCTGAAAAAGGATTTAATTTTTGAAAACATAACTTGATTGATTGATGGTTAATATTTGAATAAAACAAATATTATTTGAAATATTACTTTAATGGCAGAATAAATTTTTACTTTATTTCATAAAAAGTCCATTAAATTTTTTTAAATATTTGATTATGTATTTTGAATTTAAAAATTTGCACTTTGTCTAAAAAAACCCAGAAATGATTCTAATCACAGGAGCAGCTAGCGGAATAGGTAAAGCTTTGGCTGAGAGGCTTATAAATAACGGAAATCAATTACTGCTGATAGATTTAGATGGTGTGAAGCTCCGGTCTATTTTTGAAGAATCAGATGTGGTTAGTTTGCTCTCCGGAGATGTTTCGAAAAAGGAGTTTTGGAAAAGTGTAATGGAGTATTTAAAGCTAAGATCTATACAAGCTTCCTGTTTGATTAATTCAGCGGGAGTGATTCGGCCTGGCTTCTTGCTTGACTATAACATAGACGATATCGACTACCATCTAGACATCAATGCCAAAGGAAGTATCCTTGGGACGACCATCTTGGGTAGAATGATGGCAAATCAGGGCTTTGGACATATCATTAATATTTCCTCTTTGGCAGGATTGGCTCCTGTGTCCGGGTTAAGTCTCTATTCTGCCTCAAAATTTGCTATCCGAGGGTTTTCTTTGGCTATTGCTCCCGAACTCAAGAAATCAGGTGTAGATATTTCGGTGGTCTGTCCCGATTTGGTAAAAACCCCCATGCTGGACCTCCAATTGGATTTTCCTGAGGAGGCAGTACTTACTTTTAGTGGTCCTGAGAAGATACTTAGCCCTGATGATATTGTCCAGGCGATTTTGAAATTGATGCGGAAGCCCAAGCGACTAGTTTGTATACCTGAATCCCGAGGCTTACTTGCCAAAATCGCTGGAACCTGGCCGAGTTTAGCAGAAATCTTTCGCGCTAGCCTTGAGAAGAAAGGTAAAAAGACAATCCAAAGGCTTCGTTAAACATCAATTTTTCAATCATTTAACACTTTTTAATACGATAATTATCGTACTTTTTTGGTAATTACGATTTCCTTCGTATAACTTTGTACGAAAGCTATCGTATAATCGCTATGCAAAAACCGACAGAAGCAGAGTTAGAAGTTCTTGCCATCCTTTGGGAATTGAAGGAAGCAAGTGTTCGCCAGGTCCATGAGCGACTGGCTCAGACCAAAGAGACAGGTTACACCACCACGCTGAAGATCATGCAGATCATGCATGCAAAAGGAATGGTCAGCAGAGATGAAAAAAGCCGCACGCACCTTTATCGCGCCACTGTCAAGCAGGGCGACACTCAAAAGTCCCTTTTGAAAAACTTGATGTCCTCTGCATTTGGTGGTTCTTCGAAAGCACTTGTCATGCAGGCATTGGGCCAGGATAATCCTTCCAAGGAAGAATTAGATGAAATCAGAGCATTTTTAGATCAACTAGAAAACAAGAAGTCATGAATTTTCTCAACGATTGGATACCCGAACACTTGCTCCAAATTCTTGGTTGGACTTTGGTGCATAGCCTGTGGCAATGGATGGTTATCTCCATTGTATTATGGTTAGGATTGCGAATTTTTCATAATAAGACGCCCCAATTCAAATATTTATTGGCTTTAGGGACTTTGTCAAGCGGCCTAGTTCTTGCCCTGATCACGCTTTTCTATCAGGGTTCCATTCATTCTCCGAGTCTGTCCCCTTCTGAAGCCCAATCAGTCGGCTGGGTACTTCTGTCAGAACCCACTCAGTCCATAACTTTTCTCCAAAGCACCTTGATTTGGGTTGAATCCCAATTGCCTTTCCTGGTAAATATCTGGTTTTTTGGAGCAGTTCTATTCTTGTTCCGTCTTTTTGCGAATCTATCAGCTGTGAGAAATTTGCGGCAAGGCAGCATGCCAAACGCAAACTTGGAGTTAACCAACAAATTGAATCAGGTTGCCGCTCGATTGGGAATCAATAATAAGGTTGAACTGAAAATCACCACTGATGGACTTTCCCCTATGGCTGTGGGGGTATTGAAGCCAATGGTTCTATTTCCAGCGGGATTGCTCTTTCAGATGTCTCCTGAACAACTTGAAGCAATTTTAGCGCATGAATTGGCCCATATTAAGCGACATGACTACCTGTTCAATCTGATGCAATCGACCTTAGAGATTTTGTTTTTCTATCATCCTTGCTTTTGGTGGACCAATCAAACCGTCAAAGAATTAAGAGAAAATGCCACTGATGACCTAGCGATCAAAGCAGGTGTGGAACCGAAAGTGTTGGCTCAGGCACTCGCTGAGGTCTTGAATTTCGCACAAGAAAACTCCCCCGAATTGGCCTTGGCAGCTTCCAAAAAAAGAAATCCAACCCTTCATCGAATTAAAAGAATGCTGGGTTTGCCAGCACAGAACTATCCACAAAACCCTATAATTTCTATACCCATGTTACTATCACTTGTCCTGGCTGTTGGGATATTTGCCCATGCCGAGTCTTCAAATTCGAATGAATTTGAAAATCAAACCCCTCTGGTTTCACTGGAAAATCCAGAATTGGATTTTGTCACACTTGCTTCCAAAAATCCTTCAATAGTAAGGGTAGATACAACTGTCAAAAAGGAGCGTAAAGTCATCATCAGAGATGGCGATTCCGCTCAAGGGTGGACAGATGATCAAGGAAATCATGTGGTAATCAGGCAAAGAGGGAATGGTAATACTTTTAGGTACGAATTAAAAGGTGATACATTGATTGTAGATGGAGACACAATCGTCAAAGGCAAAAAATCTATGGTGTTTATTGATGGAGTGCCGCATCCTGACTTTGATTTTGATGCCATGCCAGAGTTTGATTCATTGATGATGGGGATGCCTACTCCTCCAGTTCCGCCGTTTCCAGCAGATGTTCCTTTTGAGTTCTTTGGAGATGCAGAAGTTTTTATGCTAGAGCCTGGCCAGCCTATGATTTTCGAATTTGATGGCGAAGGCCCCGGGTTGTTTTTCTTCGGTGACACCACCGAAATGAGCCCTAAGGAAAGAGAAAATTGGATGAAGGAAAAAGAAGAAAGAATGCAAGTTTGGGCTGAGCGGATGGAAGAAAGAGCTCAGCGGTTTCAGGAGCGATGGGAAGAAAATGCCGAAGGGCGCGAGGCGAGAATGAAGGCCTGGGAAAAGGAAATAGAGCCAAAGCTCAAGGAATTTGAGAAAAAGATGAAAGCTTGGCAGGAAGCTCAGGAGCCTAAAATGCAGGAGTTCCGCATGAAAATGAAGGAATGGGAAAAAACGCAAGAGCCAAAAATCGAAGAATTCCAACGAAAGTTTGAAGCTTGGCAGCGTGAAAACGAACAAAAAATGCAGGAATTTCAGAGAGAGCTTGAATTAGAAATGGAGAAGCTTCGCCAAAAGCAAAAGGATAAAAATTAATTTGTGTGTTGATACTTTTAAAAAAGCAGTGGCCTATGGTCGCTGCTTTTTTTTTGGGAAATTCTCCCACTTTTCAATCTGATCTCAGGAGTTTCGATCAAACAGAATTTTTTTCCTAGAAAAATCTATCCAAAAAGCCTCTTTTTCGCGCATTTTTGGCTTTTTTCTTTTCATATCTAATTCCTTGATACCCAACAAAATTTCTATGATTTTTTTGAAAAATTATTGGGAGGAATCAATCTTTTGGCTACTTTTAGTACAAAGTGGGAAAAAGTGGAGTAAAGTGGTAGAATGTGAAAATCATTTTATTACTTTTGTTTTTACGAGTTCTCGCAAAAAAAGCGCAACGGAATAATGTTCAACAGCCACTATGATTGTAAGCTTGATCCAAAGGGTCGCCTGGCTTTGCCTTCCAAGATAAAGGGAGCAATACCGGAGGCGAATGGGTCTACTTTGATGCTTCGCATGGCAGAAGATCGTTGTCTTGCGCTTTATCCGCTTGTAGAGTATCGCAAGCTTGAGAACCAGATTAAGTCTTTGAACATCAATAACCCAGAGCAGCGAGCGCTGCAAAGGGCTTTTTTCAATTCGGTTGTGGATGTGGAGTTGGACAGTGCGGGCCGAATCTTGATCCCAAAGCAGTTTCAGGCTTATGCCAGTTTGGAAAAGGAAGTAGTCGTAGCAGGAAATGGAACCCGGATCGAAATCTGGAATCCTGAGAACCATGCCAAGCACGTCATTCCTGATCCAGCGGATCTGTCAGCATTAATGGAAAAATATCTCTCCTAAATCATGACGGCTTCTGTATACCATATTCCAGTGATGCTCGCCCAATGCACTGAAGGCTTGGCTATTGACCCCAATGGGGTTTATGTCGATGTGACTTTTGGTGGAGGGGGACATTCCCGCGAAATCCTGAAGCATTTGGATACGGGACATCTTTATGGTTTTGATCAGGATCCAGATGCGGAAGCAAATATTCCGGAAGATTCTCGCTTCACTTTTGTAGCGGCAAATTTCAGAGATATCAAGAAGTACTTGAGGCTATATGGAGTCCGACAAGTAGATGGGATCCTGGCTGACTTGGGGATTTCTTCCCATCAGATCGATGAGCCGACACGTGGTTTTTCTACCCGATTTGAAGGAGAGCTGGATATGCGCATGAATCCCTCTCAGGGAAAAAGTGCCAAGGATGTACTCAACTCCTATTCGGAGCAGGATCTTCATAAGATTCTGGGGATGTATGGTGAGGTGAAAAATGCAAAAACTTTAGCGCAAGCTATCGTATCGCATCGATCTGAAAATCTCTTTGAAACTACAGATGGATTGACTGCATTCTTGAAAAAATATGCTCCGAGGGGTAAAGAGTTTAAATATTTCGCTCAGGTATTTCAGGCACTTCGGATCGAGGTAAATGATGAAATGGCTGCCTTGGAAGAAATGCTATTGGGTGCGATTGAGCTTTTGAAACCGGAAGGAAGATTGGTAGTCATGAGCTATCACAGCTTGGAAGATCGCTTGGTGAAAAACCTAATCCAAAAAGGAAAATTCCAAGGCGAATTAGACAAGGATTTTTACGGAAATCCCATTCGTCCTTTAGAGCCTGTCAGTAGAGGCGCAATTACCGCTTCGGCTGAGGAAATAGCGGAAAACCCGCGAGCCAGAAGTGCAAAGTTGAGAGTGGCAAAAAAATTAGGGAAATGAGCCAGAATACTTTTCGGAAAAAGCTGAAATCAACCAACAAGTCCCGTACGACTGGGACTGGGAGATCGATTTTTTCCTGGATTGAGGAAAAGCTCGATGTGACCAGGGTTTTGGGGGAAGGGGTTCCTGTCCAATTGGTGCCTCCTATAGGTTTTGTGGCGCTATTGGCGCTTATATATATATGGGGAAATCACCGGGCTGAAAATATGGTCCGAAAAATTGAAAAGGTGCAGCAAGAGGTGGAGGATATCCGTGCGGATGTCACTACGCTTGAGGCAGAATATATGCTTAGTAGTATGCAGTCCGAGCTCGCTAAAAAAGTAGCGGCCAGAGGTATCGTTGAATTAGATAAGCCACCGGTAAAAATAGAAGTAGAAGAGTGAACATTAAGCGATCCATAGTGCTCCGAGTTAGGGTGGTTTTCATCCTGATTGCGCTTGCGACAGCAGCGATACCGCTTCGTATTGCCAAAATCCAAGTAGAGGAAGGCGATAAGTGGCGTGAAAAAGCACAAACGATCAATTTTCAGTACCGTGAAGTTCCTGCGACAAGAGGAAATATTTATGCTGGAGACGGGAGTCTTCTTGCGACTAGTTTGCCTTTTTATCGGGTTGCGCTTGATCCTACTATGGCCAAAAAAGCACTTTTTGATTCTGGCATAGATTCTTTGGCAAATAATCTTTCTGCATACTATCGAGATAAGTCTGCCAAGGCTTACAAGCGTATGATTATGGATGCCCGATTGGAAAAGAAGCGATACATCGTACTCAATCGACGTCAGGTAGGCTATCAGGATATGCAAAAGATGGCAGAGTGGCCAATTTTTAGAGAGGGAAGACTGGGAGGCGGAGTTCTTTTTGAAAAGGTAGAGAAACGCTATCGTCCATTTAATTCCCTGGCCAGTCGCACAGTCGGATTTGTCAATGAGGATGAATACGGTGCTGGAATCGAATATAGCTTTAATGAATACCTAAAAGGTCGTGATGGCAAAGCTCTTTTCCAGCGTATCGCCGGAGGAAGTTGGAAGCCTGTTTTTGATGCAGAGGATATCAAGCCGGAAGATGGTTTTGATGTAATTACCACCCTGGATGTCAATATTCAAGATGTCGCTGAGACAGCGCTGCTTCGTCAGTTGGAAGATCGGGATGCAGCTTTTGGTTCGGTCATCGTGATGGAGGTGAAAACTGGAAAGATCAAAGCCATTGCCAATCTTCAGAAAAACAAGAATGGTCTAGGCTATGGAGAAAACTACAATTTTGCCATTGGCGATCAAGGAAATACAGAACCTGGATCCACTTTTAAGCTATTCTCCATGCTGGCGCTTTTGGAGGAGAATAAAGTCTCTTTGGAGGAGAAAATCGAAACTGGAAACGGAGCGCACCGATTTTACAATCAGGTCATGCGCGATGCCAAGAATGGTGGCTACGGTACGATTACCATTCGGGAAGCTTTTGAGAAGTCTTCCAATGTGGCTATTTCCAAATTGGTTGACATGCATTTTGGTTCTAGCCCCTCGAAGTTTTTGGGCTATCTGGATCAGGTGGGACTTCGCGAGCCATTTGACTTTCAGCTTGCAGGAGAGGGAAAGCCATTTTTCAAAAAGCCAGGGGAAAAAGACTGGTACGGGACTTCTTTGCCTTGGATTTCTATTGGCTATGAAAGCAAGCTGAATCCCATTCATACTTTGGCCTTGTACAATGCTGTCGCCAATGAGGGGAAAATGGTCAAGCCCTATTTGATTCAGGCAATTTTAAGAGGTAATAAAATTGAAAAGCAGTGGGACACGGAAGTGATTCGAAAGAAAATCGCCTCCGAAAAGACGGTAAAACAGCTTCAGGAATTGCTTGAAGGAGTCGTAGTGAGAGGTACGGCTAAGAACATAGCCAATGCTGAATATGCGATTGCTGGAAAGACAGGCACAGCCCAAAAGCTGGAGAATGGACGCTATACCAAGCGATACTACACAAGCTTTGCAGGATACTTTCCTGCAGACCGACCGAAGTATTCCATGATCGTGGTGATTGATAGCCCAACTGGTTTTGCAGCCTACGGAGGGGATGTCTCAGCCCCGGTATTCAAGGAGATTGCTGATAAAATTTACGCAGTAGACCTTGAGCTCAACCCTTATTCTCAAGACCTTATTGCCTCTGAGGAAAAGTCTAGCAACACTCCTTTTGTCAAAGCAGGAAAGGCAGATGAAATCCATCAAATTTTGGAAAAGCTAGGTGTACCAAGTGCTCCCGTTCAGCCTGAAGAATGGGTAAAAGTGGTTGCCAACCAAAATCAAATCAACTGGAAAACCAATGATACGGATGCCGCTACAGTACCAGATGTATCTGGACTGTCGCTGAGAGATGCACTATTCATTTTGGAGAATAAGGGGATTCGGGTCAATTACAGTGGAAGGGGAATTGTCAAAAGTCAATCCCTAAACCCCGGTACACCACTACAGTCAAACACGATTATCAAACTTGAATTAGGATAAATTGAAAGTATTAAAAGACATATTATATAAAGTATCCTTGCTCAGCACCATTGGTGATATGGAAGTGCGGGTGAAGGATATTGTCTTTGATAGCCGAAAGGTGTCCAAGGGTTCAGTTTTCGTAGCCATCGAGGGTACGCAAGTTGACGGACATGAGTTTATCGATAAAGCCATCGAACTAGGTGCTAAGGCGGTGGTCTGTGAAAGACTTCCTGAATCACCTTCAACCTCTATCACCTGGGTACAGGTCAAAAATACCGCACAGTCCCTAGGGATCTTAGCTTCCAATTATTTTGACAATCCATCCAGTGAAATCAAGGTGGTGGCTGTCACCGGGACGAATGGAAAAACGACCTCTGTGACTTTGCTTCATCAGCTTTTCATGGCGATGGGTTACAGTACAGGCTTGCTTTCCACAGTTGAAAATAAGATCAACGAGGAGATTGTTCCTGCTACCCATACCACACCGGATGCGGTCAGCATTCAAGCTTTGCTTCGCCAAATGGTCGAGGCAGGCTGTACGCATTGCTTTATGGAGGCGAGTTCTCATGCGATCGTACAAGAGCGAATCGCAGGTTTGAAATTGATCGGAGCGATTTTCACCAATATTTCTCATGATCATTTAGACTATCACAAAACTTTTGATGAGTACATCAAGGCAAAGAAAAAACTCTTTGATGACCTTCCCAAAGATGCATTTGCGCTCGTCAATGGAGACGATAAGCGAGGGATGGTGATGGTGCAGAATTGCCGGGGTACACATCAAACTTTTGCGCTCAAATCTGCAGCAGACTTCAAAGCGAAAATCATATCCAATACCATCGAAGGCTTGGAACTGGACATTAATGGCAGACAGGTGTGGTTTAGGTTAATCGGTGCTTTTAATGCTTATAACCTGTTAGGTGCTTTTGGAACTGCCGTGCTTCTAGGAGAAGATGAGGAAGAGGTTTTGCAACACCTCTCTGCAATCCCAGGAGCGAAAGGACGATTTGACCGAATCACAGGAGCTGGTATCACGGCAATCGTTGACTATGCCCATACCCCTGATGCACTTGAGAATGTATTGAAAACCATCAATGGAGTGCGGACCGGAGGTGAGCAAGTGATTACCGTAGTCGGTTGCGGTGGTAATCGGGACACGACCAAGCGTCCCATCATGGCCAAAATAGCCGTGAGGGAAAGTGATAAAGTGATTTTGACATCTGATAATCCTCGATTCGAGGAGCCAGAGCAAATCATTAAAGACATGCAAGCTGGTGTAGGACCAACTGAAATGCGTAAAGTCCTGAGTATTGTTGATCGTCGCGAAGCGATTAGGACTGCCTGTATGCTTTGCAAAAAAGGAGATATCATCCTGATCGCTGGAAAAGGTCACGAAGACTATCAAGAAATACAAGGTGTAAAACACCACTTTGACGATGCCGAGGTAGTGGGAGAAATTTTGAATCAACTCAGCCAAAACTGAAATGTTATACCCGATTTTTGAATATTTGGATCAAGTATGGGACCTGCCTGGAGCCGGGGTGTTTCGATACATCTCTTTCCGAGCAGGAATGGCGGCCATCCTGTCCTTGATCATTACCATTACTTTTGGGCATCGCATCATCAATTGGATCCGAAATCGCCAAATTGGAGAAACTGTCCGGGACCTCGGATTAGAAGGTCAATCTCAGAAGAAGGGTACGCCTACCATGGGTGGATTGATGATCATTGCTGCTATTGTTATCCCTACTTTGCTTTTCGGAGATTTAGACAATATCTACATCATTCTATTGCTCATCACTACACTTTGGCTGGGGGGAATCGGATTTTTGGATGATTACATCAAGGTATTCAAAAAGAATAAGGAAGGACTCAAAGGTCGATTCAAAATCGTCGGTCAGATCGGGATTGGAATTATTGTAGGTGCGACACTTTATTTTCACGATGATGTGGTTATTCGTGAGTTCTCTACCCCAGTATCGGTCGAAAGTGGTGTAGTGGAAACTCCTGCCTTTCAAGATGTAAAAGCGCTGAAGACGACCATTCCTTTTGTCAAGAATAATGAGCTAAACTATGAGCGGCTCTTAGGTTTTATGGGCGAAGCGGTCACTCCATTTTTATACATTTTGGTGGTGATATTTATCATCACGGCCGTTTCAAATGGCGCTAACATTACAGATGGGATTGACGGCTTAGCGGCGGGTACATCAGCCATCATTGGCTTGACTATTGCAATTTTTGCATACCTCAGCGGTAATGCCATTTTCTCACAATACCTGAATATCATGTACATCCCCAACTCAGGTGAGTTGGTGATTTTTGCTTCGGCATTTATCGGTGCTTGTATCGGATTCCTTTGGTACAATGCCTATCCAGCCCAGGTTTTCATGGGGGACACCGGATCCCTGATGTTGGGAGGAGCTATTGCAGTCATGGCCTTGGCACTTCGAAAAGAGCTGCTTATTCCGGTGATGTGTGGAATTTTCGTCATCGAGAATCTGAGCGTAGTCATGCAAGTGGGCTATTTCAAATACACCAAGAAGAAATATGGAGAGGGTAGAAGGATTTTCCTCATGTCCCCACTTCACCATCATTATCAAAAGCGAAATATTCCCGAAGCTAAAATTGTCACGCGATTTTGGATCGTGGGAATTTTACTCGCAGTTGTCACACTTGCCACTTTGAAATTGAGATAATTTGAAAAATGTAGCCATCATAGGAGCCGGAGAAAGTGGATTGGGAGCAGCATTGCTCGCCAAGCAGATGGGCTATGGGGTTTTCGTAACGGATTTGGGTCAAATCAAGGAGGAAAGAAAGGCTCAGTTGATCAAAGCAGAAATAGAATTTGAAGAAGGAAGACATTCGGAAGAGAGAGTACTAGATGCAGATTTGATTGTGAAAAGCCCCGGGATTCCTTATTCAACTCCCTTGATTCGAAAGGCTGTCGATAAAGGTCTTGCAGTGATTGATGAGCTGGAATTGGCTCATCATGTTTCCAATGGAAAAATCATTGCTATCACAGGCACAAATGGCAAGACTACTACTACGCTTTTGATCTACCATCTGCTAAAGAGTGCTGGGCTCAATGTGGGCTTGGCGGGTAATGTCGGTCATAGCTGGTCAGGACAATTGCTGCAAGGTGAAAAAGACTGGTGGGTGATCGAGACGAGCAGCTTTCAGATTGACGGCATGCAAACTTTTCATCCTCACATCGCCATTTTGACTAATGTCACTCCTGATCATCTGGATCGCTATGAAGGTCAGGTAGAAAAATATATGAAGTCAAAATTCCGGCTTTTTATCAACCAAAAAGCAAATGATTTTGCACTCTTCTACAAAGAAGATATGATTTCAAAAAGCGGAATAGAGGAAGCAAAAATCAGGGCAAAAAAGCATTTCATCTCTTTGAATGCCGAGAATAACCCTTCTGCTTTTCTGCAGGGTGATGAACTCGTCGGAAAGGTAAACCAAGAAGAAATCAGGATTCCTAAAAAGGTGCTTCCTATTGCCGGCAAGCACAATGTAATCAATGCTCTTTTTGCTATAACAGCAGCAAAGATTGCAGGTCTCAGTCAGGCTCAAATAGAAGCGGGGCTTCAAAGCTTCAAGAATGCTCCTCATCGCTTGGAAAAGGTAGCTGAAATAGAAGGTGTCAGTTATATCAATGACAGTAAAGGCACCAATGTGGAGGCAACTGCTTATGCTTTGGAAAGCTACAACCAAGGAGTCATTTGGATAGCTGGAGGGGTAGATAAGGGAAATGATTATACGCCTCTTGTACCATTGGTTAGTGCTCGTGTCAAAGCTCTGATCTGCCTTGGAAAAGACAATGTAAAGCTTCAAAAAGCCTTTGCTGGAGTAATCGATGAGATAAGAGAAACTCAAAATATTATAGAGGCAATCACCTGGAGTCGTCAAATGGCACAGAAAGGTGATGTGGTCTTGCTTTCGCCTGCGTGTGCAAGCTTTGATCTTTTCAAGAATTATGAGGACCGGGGCGATCAGTTCCGAGCCGGAGTTTTGGATTTAAAAATGAAAATCAGCGCATGAGCCAGTTTAAAGCATGGATAGATGAGCATTTCAAGGGAGACCCCATTATCTGGGGTATCGTGATACTGCTGTCTCTATTCAGTATCCTGGTGGTGTATTCTGCGACAGGGTCTTTGGCTTATAAATATGCCGGGGGAAATACCGAATTGTACCTGGTAAGGCATTCAGCACTGGTATTCGTTTCCCTAGGAGTCATGTGGCTGGCCCATAAGGTTCCTTATCGAAACTATGCTCTCTACGCCAGATTGGCTATGTACCTTTCCATGCCTCTGCTTTTGATTACCTACTTATTTGGCTCCAATATCAACGAGGCTAATCGATGGTTGACCATCCCTGTGATCAATCAGGCGTTTCAACCTTCCGATCTGGCAAAACTAGCCCTCATCGCAGCATTGGCCGCTATGCTTGCCAGAAGACAAAATAACATTAAGGACTTCAAGAGCACATTCTTACCCATCATCATTGCAATAGGTATTATTTGCGCCTTGATTGGCTTGGCCAATATGTCTACTGCAATTCTGCTACTATGCACTTGTCTATTGATCATGTTTATCGGAAGAGTTCCTGTAAAATATCTTTTAGTAGTCGTGATGGTGGGAGTTTTGGGCTTGACCGCGGCAATATTTTTGGGACAAAGAGGAGAGACTTTCCAATCTAGAATCACAGACTTCGTAGAGTCCTCATCAGACGATAGCAAAATTCCTTTCCAAGCAGAGCAGTCCTACATCGCTATCGCAACGGGTGGAATTACGGGCAAGGGTCCTGGAAATTCTGAACAAAGAAACTCATTGCCACACCCTTATTCTGACTTTATCTATGCCATCATCATTGAAGAGTATGGAATGATCGGCGGAGTGGCAGTCCTTTTCCTATATCTGGCTTTGCTATATCGAGGAATGCGAATTGTCGCCAATTCCAATAAAGCATTTGGAGGCTTGCTATCTGCAGGTCTCAGCTTCGCACTCGTCATTCAAGCATTGGTAAATATGGCAGTAGCCGTAGGTCTTGGACCTATCACCGGGCTTCCACTTCCACTACTCAGTATGGGAGGGACATCCTTGGTATTTACAGGAATATCCTTGGGGATTATCCTTTCTGTCAGTAGGGGTGATCATCAGGATGAATTACAAACCGGGACTGCGATGAACAGACCCAAATTAAAAGCAGCAATCTAATCGAAAAGTCAGCAACATATCGCCTTTTGATCAGCGGTGGAGGTACCGGAGGACATATCTATCCTGCTATTGCCATCGCCAATGCCTGGGTAGAAAAGCATCCTGATAGCGAGGTGCTTTTTGTGGGTGCCTTGGGTAAAATGGAGATGCAGAAGGTCCCTGAGGCTGGCTACAAAATCATTGGATTACCAGTGGCGGGATTACAGCGATCCTTGACTTGGAAAAATCTATCCTTCCCCTTTAAGCTGATCAAAAGCTTGGCAAAAGCAGGGGAGATTGTCAAAGATTTCAAGCCTCAGGTAGTGATCGGAGTTGGTGGCTATGCAAGTGCACCGGTGCTCTATGCTGCACAAGGCAAAAAAATCCCTACACTCATTCAAGAGCAAAATTCCTACGCAGGAATCACGAATAAAATTTTATCCAAGCGGGCAAAAACCATCTGTGTCGCCTATCCAAACATGCAGTCTTTTTTCCCTGCTGATCGATTGGTCTTGACCGGTAACCCAGTAAGAAAAGACATCCTCAATCTCGATGGCAAGCGGGAAAAAGCGATGACTCACTTTGATTTGGATCCAACTAGAAAGACTCTTTTGGTTTTGGGGGGGTCCTTGGGGGCACGGACGCTTAACCAAGCTACGCTAAAGGATATGCAGGCATTTGAAAAGGACGGATACCAGGTGCTTTGGCAGTCTGGCAAATACTATTTCAAAGACATGTCAAAAGCAGTGGAAGATTCCGGATTGGAACACATCCATCTTCGGGAATTCATTCGCGAAATGGATCTAGCCTATTCTGCTGCAGATGTAATCGTGTCGCGTGCAGGGGCGCTTTCTGTTTCGGAGCTTTCTCTTGTAGGCAAGCCGGTGGTTTTTATTCCGTCTCCCAATGTGGCAGAAGATCATCAGACCAAAAATGCCATGGCCTATGTACTGCAAGAAGCAGCACTCATTTTAAAGGATGCCGAGGCAGTAGGCCAAATGAAGGAAGAGGTGGATAGCATCATGAATGAGCCTGATCTAGTAAAAAAATTGAGTCAAAATATTCGCGCTTTGGCAAAGCCAAATGCTGCTGAAGAGATAGTAAATGAAATAGAAAAGTTAATCGCTTGAATCTAAAGGAAATACATAGCGTCTTTTTTCTCGGAATCGGAGGGATAGGAATGAGTGCTTTAGCCCGTTGGTTTAAGCATAAAGGCTATGCTGTTTCCGGATACGATCGTACAGCCTCACCCCTTACTGACGAACTCCAGAATGAGGGTATTCCGGTGATGTTTGAGGATGATTCATGCAAGCTTCCAAGCAGTCTATTTGATAATAAAGAGGCCTTGTTGGTGGTATGGACCCCTGCCGTACCTAGAGATTCGAAATTGTATCAGTTTTTTGAACGAGAAGAAATCCAAATCAAAAAGCGCTCAGAGGTTCTTGGGCTTCTTTCATCCGAAAACTACACGGTAGCTGTGGCTGGTACCCATGGGAAGACCACCACTTCATCGATGATCGCTCATCTCTTGAAGTCAGCGAATAAGCCGGTAACAGCTTTCCTTGGTGGTATTACCCAAAATTATCAAAGCAATCTCCTGATCAATAGTTCGAAGGATAAAACTATCATGGTGGTAGAAGCCGATGAGTTTGATCGGTCTTTCCTTCGCTTAAATCCTGAAATGGAGATCATTACCAGTGTGGATCCTGACCATCTGGATATTTACGGTGATGAAAGCAGCATCGTCGAAGGCTTCCGGCAGTTTGTAGGACTTCTCAAGAAAAAAGGAAAGCTATTTATTCAAGACAAAGCTCTACAGCGATTGGGTGAACCGGTGGCTGATAAGAAAGGTATTTCCACCTATGGACTGAGAGCTTCTACCGGTATTCATGCGGATAATGTAAAAGCCAAGCCAGGATCATTTGTCTTTGACTATCTGGATGGAAAGATGCAAATCAAGGGTTTGGAACTCTTTATTCCTGGATTTCACAATGTGGAGAATGCACTTGCAGCGATAGCAGTTGCCCTGCATTTTGAATTGACTGAAGAGCAAATCAAAACGGGTCTGGCTAGTTTCCGAGGGGTCAAGCGTCGATTTGAAATCCATCTCAACGAACCTCGCAAGGTATATGTGGACGACTATGCACATCATCCGGAGGAGATCCGTGCATGTTTGAGTTCTATTCGAGCCATGTATCCGGGACTAAAGCTGACGGTGATTTTTCAGCCACATCTTTTTACCAGGACTAGGGATTTTGCTGCAGGTTTTTCTGAGAGTCTTTCCCTCGCAGACCAGGTACTGCTTTTGGATATCTATCCGGCGAGAGAGCTTCCGATTCCAGGAGTGAATTCGGAAATGCTTTTGGAGAGTATTCAGGCAGATACGAAGATGACTGTGGCCAAAGAGAAGCTTTTCGAGGTTTTGAGATGCCTTCAGCCAGAAGTGCTGGTGACCATGGGGGCAGGCGATATTGATCGACTCGTGCCAAAAGTGAAAATATGGATTTCGGAAATGTCTAATTCAACTGAACAAGGAGTATGAAAAGACTGAAGAAATATGGAGTTTTTGTGATTTTGACCTTGATCTTGGGTGGCTTTATCGCTTTTGTAGAAAAGCAAAGTATCTACAAAACCTACCAAGGAACAGAAATCGAAATCGAGGGAGTAAGCGGATTGTATTTCGTGGATAAGCAGGAGATAGAAACCCTGCTCGCGGAAGCCTTCCCGAATTTGAAAGTAGGCCTCCTTCTCGAAGAGGTACCATTGAATGCGATTGAGGATCGCCTAGAGGGACATCCATTTATCAAATTGGCTGACGCGAGTATAGGGCAGAAAGGAATCCTTCAGCTCTACCTCGAGCAGCATCAACCTATTGCGAGGATTGTGCGCCCGCTTGCTGCTGATGGGTACATCACCACGGAGGGTAAAATCATTCCCATTTCATCGAGCTATACGAGTCGCGTGCTGATTCTAAGCGGTGATATGGCAGAAAAGCTACTGAATGAGGGTGGAGTGATGAATCAAATGCCAGAATTGATGGATTTGATTCGCTTTATCTCAGAAGATGAATTTTGGAATGCACAAATCACGGAGGTGGAGATCAGGGAGCGTGATGACATTCGACTCTATCAGCAGGTGGGAGAGCAAGTGATTGAATTGGGAGATGCTGCAGACCTAGAGGATAAGTTTGATCGAATTCAGATTTTCTACAGTGAAATTCTTCCCCGCAAAGGCTGGGATGCCTACGATCGGGTCAGTGTAAAATTTAAGGAACAAATAGTCTGTGAATAAAAGCTTGGGTATGGAAAATGAAAAATTAATCGTCGGATTAGACATAGGCACCACAAAAATCTGTGCCATTGTCGGTCGCAAGAATGAATACGGAAAACTCGAAGTTCTGGGAATGGGCAAGGCCGTCTCAGATGGTGTGGACCGAGGTGTCGTTACCAACATCGACAAGACCGTGCACGCCATCCAAAAAGCCGTAGAAGAAGCTTCTGATATGGCTGATGTGGAAATAGGCGAGGTGATTGTCGGTATTGCCGGGCAGCACATTCAGAGCAAAATGCAAAGTGGAAGCATTATGCGTCAGCCATCTGAAGATGAAATCACGGTAGAAGATGTTCGCCGTCTTTCTTCTGAGATGGAAAATATTTTGGTACCTCCCGGAAACAGAATCATTCACGTGATGCCACAAGACTACACCGTGGATTACGAAGGAGGAATCAAAGATCCCGTGGGTATGTCCGGTACGCGCTTGGAGGCTGATTTCCATATCATCACAGCACAGACCACCGCGATCAACAACATCAATCGATGCGTGAGAAGAGCAGACCTCACGTCCAAGCAATTGATACTGGAGCCTCTTGCCAGTTCCTTGGCAGTTCTTAGTGATGAAGAGAAGGAAGCAGGTGTTTGCTTGGTGGATATCGGAGGCGGTACGACAGATGTGGCGATTTTTTATGAAAATATCATCCGCCATACCGCAGTGATTCCTTTGGGAGGAAATATCATCACCAAGGATATTAAGGAGGGATGCATGGTCATGCAGAAGCAGGCCGAGCTCCTAAAGACAAGATTTGGAAAAGCTATTGCTAACGAGGCCAATCCCAATGAGATCGTGTCCATACCGGGTCTCAGAAACAGGCCTCCGAAGGAGATTTCCATTCGAAACCTTGCCAGCATTATCCAAGCCCGAATGGAAGAAATCATTGATATCGTCCAAAATGAAATTTGGCAAAGCGGCTATTACAAGAAGCTCACCGGAGGAATTGTCATCACAGGCGGCGGTTCCCAGCTTCAGTGTATTTCCCAGCTTTTCGAATTCCAAACCGGCTTAGATACCCGCATCGGCTATCCAAATGAGCATCTAGGAAAGACAGCTCTCGAGGATGTCAAAAGCCCGATGTATGCTACATCGGTAGGATTGGTTTTGGCAGGATTCAAATCCTTGGATGACCGGGAAGAAAGCTACAATAAGCGCATTGCTAACGGCGGGGTACAGAAAATCGCTCCCAAGCGGGAGTTCAATGCAAAAGATATTTTCCGAAACATCAGCGATAGGCTCAAGAGCATTATCCATGATGAAATCGGAGACGATAGTAATTACTAGGGCTTATGATTGGGGAGATAATGGACGCTGTCTTTTGTTTCCCTCCATTTCAAACCTTAAAGAAAAAACAGAAACTAGTTCACCAAATAAATAAATATGTCAGATAACATGAAAGATTACAGATTTGATCTTCCAAAAAATCAAAAGTCAATTATCAAGGTAATTGGCGTCGGAGGTGGTGGCTCTAATGCCGTCAACCACATGTACAATCAAGGAATCAAGGACGTGGAGTTTGTCGTGGTCAATACCGACGCACAGGCTTTGAAGTCTAGTCCAGTTCCTTTGAGACTTCAGTTGGGTGCCAACCTAACAGAAGGACTTGGTGCAGGTGCCAATCCTGAGCAAGGAAAAAATGCCGCACTTGAGTCTCAGGAGGAAATCCGAGAGCTACTTGCAGACAACACCAAAATGGTATTTATCACTGCCGGAATGGGTGGTGGAACCGGCACAGGAGCTGCACCAGTATTGGCTAAGATTGCCAAGGAGTTGAATATCCTGACTGTAGGTATTGTGACCGCACCATTTATGTTTGAGGGTCGCAAGAAGATGGCTGTCGCTCAGGCAGGTATCGAGGCTTTGAGAGAAAACTGCGATACAGTTCTCGTCATCCTAAATGATAAGCTAAGAGAGATTTATGGCAATTTGGCTATCCGAACTGCATTTGGAAAAGCCGATGATATTTTGACTACAGCCGCAAAATCCATTGCTGAGATCATCACGATCCATCAGGATGTTAATGTGGACTTTGAAGATGTGAAGACTGTCATGAAAGATGCGGGTGCAGCTGTCATGGGATCTTCTACAGAAGAAGGCGAAGGCCGTGCTATCCGTGCCGCCGGAGCTGCAATTTCCTCTCCGCTTCTAAACAATGTCGATATCAAAGGAGCAGAGAAAATCCTCCTTTCTATTATGTCCGGTGAGGATGAAGAACTTTCCATGGATGAGTTGAGTGAGATCACTGAATACATCCAAGAAAAGGCCGGTGATAATGCTGAAGTAATCTTCGGTCAGGGCATCGATCCAGAGCTTGGCAAAGCTATCCGGGTTACGGTAATTGCCACGGGTTTTGAAATGGACAAACTAGATGGAACTCCAGCTGCGAAGCCAAAAGCTCAGATCGAACCAACTCCTGCGCCAGTGGTAAAGGACATAAAGCCAACTGAAGAAGAGGATGAGTTGAAAACCGTGATCAATCTAGAAAGCGGCAAAAGTGAAAAAGTGAAAGAAGAGCCTATTGCAGGAAGCACTTTCGTTTTCTCTAAACCCAATAAGCCAGTAGAGGAGCCAAAAGAGGAGGAAAAAGAAGAGCCTCGTCAGGAGACTTTCCGATTTGATCTCCCAAAAGCTACTCCGGAGCAACCAAAAGAAGAATCTACTCCAGCTTCAGAACGAATTGTTCATGATCTTTATGAAGAAGAAGATGAGCCGAAGAATGAAGTGAAGGCAGAGGAAGAAAATGCTGATCCGGCTAAGCCTGTTTATGCTAATGACTTCTACGAGCAAATGAAGCAAAAGGCTATTCAGCGTGCTCATGAGCGTTTTGAAAAGCTAAAAGGAAACCGGTCATTCAACCCTAGCCCTGAAGAACTCAAGGAAAAACTTGAAGTACCGGCTTACCTTCGAAAGAACGTTACATTAAGCGAGCCTGAGCATAGTTCTGAGAACAATATCAGCAAGTTCAATGTAAGCGATGAAAATGAGATTTTGGGGAACAATCGCTTTCTCCACGATAATGTGGATTAAGGATTAAAACTCCATTAACATCTCTGCTTGGGTTTGCAGTAGTTCTATATAAAGCTTGTTGGTGAGCAAGTTATCTGACATATTCTGCTCTATTTTAGCCAGTTTTGGCTTGAGAGCGAGGACATGCATTCCCAAGTAATGGAAAATATCAGTGAGGTGGCTCAGTGCGATGCCACCTCCTCCTATTCCTGAAGAAAGGCCGACTAGTGCGGCCTTTTTGTTTCTAAACGTATTGGGATAAGTCATCCCATCAATGAAAGTCTTCAGAATTCCCGGAAAAGAACCATTGTATTCAGGGACGATGAAGATGAATTTTTGGCCTTCGGCTACCTTTTGGTGAAAGCGATTGTAGGATTCATTTTTTCCGTTGTTTTCATAGAGTGCTGTTTCTATAAAATCATTCGGAAGTTCTTCTAGCTCTAAAATTTCAGAGGCTTGTCCTTTCTCACTTAAGATTTGCTGATATTGAAGTGCAATCAGTTTGGATACTGAGTTTTTTCTATTGGTACCGAGTATAATTTTAATCATAGCTTCTTTTGAATAACAAAGAATACAAGCTTTGGGCATCAAAAGTTCGAGGGATGCCTTAGATTCCTATCTTTAGAAGAAATTTTGAATCCGATGAACTACCTTACTCAAATTCATGAAGCTGCTCGATTTCTTAAAAATCTTTGCCCTGATCCTGTAGAAAATTTGATCATTTTGGGTACTGGATTGGGAAAGCTGGGAGATCAGATTGATATCAGTCTGGAGATTGATTACAGTGATATTCCCCATTTTCCCATTTCGACAGTCGAGACTCACTCCGGAAAGCTACTGATTGGTACTTTGGCTGGAAAGCCAGTGATTGCTATGCGAGGCCGTTTTCATTACTATGAGGGATATTCGATGCAGCAGCTCACTTTTCCAGTACGGGTGATGAAGCACCTAGGAGTGAAAAGACTGTTTGTTTCCAATGCTTCAGGTGGCCTCAATCCGGATCAAGCTGTAGGTGATGTCATGATTTTGACAGACCATATTAACCTACTCCCTGATAATCCCCTCCGAGGTGAAAACCCTCCTGAATTTGGTCCGAGATTTCCAGATATGAGTGACGCTTATTCCAGTCGCTTGGTCGAAATGGCGCTTGAAATCGCAAAGGAAAATGGTTTTAAAATTCATACAGGAGTCTATGCAGCTGTTTCAGGGCCAAATTTGGAAACCCCAGCTGAATACCGATTCATTCGCATCATTGGAGCAGATGCTGTGGGAATGAGCACGGTACCAGAAGTAATCGTCGCACGCCAATCCAACATGGAAGTCTTCGGGATTTCAGCCATTACCGACCTTGGCGTACCTGGGAAGATTCACAAAATCACCCTAGATGATGTAGTGGCGGCAGCAGCCAAAGCAGAGCCTATTTTGAGTAAAATTTTACTTGAATTGATCAAAAGGGTTTAATCCTGCGGGAGCTGATCAATCGCCTGCAGGACTGATTCCATGTAGGGTTTGATCTCTTCAGGCCAGGTGCCTAGATCGGTATCAACTTGCCAATACATGATTCCTGTTCTATTTTCGAAAGCAAAATAAATTGCTCCCTGATCATCACAGTCAGGGCATCCTATCACAGCGAAGGGATCATTTCTCAGAAACTGAGGAAAATTTTCTTCCAGACCTTGAGCAATCGATAACCACTGTGAATCAAGTGGTTGCGATTTATAAGTAATTATGGCTGCTTCTCGGAAGCTGTTCATATTGTCGGCATATAGCCTTCCATTTTCTAGTTTGTAGATTTTGATACAATTGCCGGTGCAAAAGGCAGACCACCAACCAAAAATGAAGGCATCTTTTTGAGGAGCTTCATCTTCCTGACTACAACCTAGGAATAGGGAAAGAGTAAGTAGTGAAGAAATATAAATCCGTCTCATTTGATCATTTTTTGGGGATTTTACGTAAGAAATTTTAAGTTTGTTTTATTCCTGAATTGGATAATAAATTCATTTTTGAATTTTAATTTATGCGCGTAATCATTTTCTGTTTTTTATTTCTTTTTGTCATTTCAGGGCTTCATTCTCAGAATATACCCGACTCATTGAGATATAATTTTGGAAAAGCAGAAGGTGCGCTACAGAAATCCTATATTTTAACTGGGAAGATAACAGACAAAGAAACCGGAGAGCCTGTGGAAGGTGTTGGACTGCATTTGGATGGATTTTACACGGGCTTCAATTCTGATCGATTCGGTACTTATTACATCACACTTTCCCCAGGCTTTCATAGACTGACGTTTAGGCACCTATCCAAAGTGCCCGTATTCACCGAGTTGATAATCTATTCAAATGCGGTCATGAATGCTTTCATGAATGAAAAAAGCTACGAGCTGGAAGGAGTTGTGGTGCAGTCTGATGAGCCGGATCGAAATGTCAGAAACCCTATCACGGGCGTTACAAAACTGACAACTCGAGAATTACGGGCGATTCCAGCCTTTCTGGGCGAGGCAGATATTTTTAAAGGTCTCCAGCTCCTTCCGGGAGTCAGTTCGGTAGGAGAAGGTACCTCAGGAATCAATGTGCGAGGGGCCAAAACGGATCAAAATCTCCTCTTGATGGATGAGGCGATTGTGCTGAGTTCCAATCACGCCTTGGGCTTTTTATCGGCTTTCAATGCAGATGTGACCGAGACATTTACGCTCTACAAAGGAAATCTACCGGCTACTTTCGGCGGTCGTGCAGGTTCAGCATTAAATATCGAAATGAAGCCGGGCTCTACGGAAAGTTGGCTAGGTCAAATCGGAGTAGGAACGTCCAACGGAAAGGTTCTATTGGAGGGTCCAATCAAAAAGGATAAAGTAGGATTGATATTTGGAGGTAGGATTTCCAATGCCAATTGGCTGCTTCGAAGAGCAAGAGACTTTGATATTCAAAATTCCCAACTCGACTTTTATGATGGCTATCTGGGACTTAATTGGAAAATAACTCAAGGGCATACCTTGGAGGCGAAAACCTTATTGACTGGAGATTATTTCAAGTTCTCAGATGAGTTTGGCTATGATTGGTCCAACCGTGTAAGCAGTTTGAATTATCGTGGGGTTTTAGGAGAAAATTGGTCGATCAAGGCATTGTTTGCAGATGGTGATTTTTCCAATTCTTTTTTCGATCCGGAGGGTCTCGATGCGGCATCGGTAGAAAATGGCATGCGTTATCAGCAGGCAAAAGCTACACTGACTTGGGCCAATGAAAAGCTTGCGATAAATTCAGGAGTAGAGGCGGTTTACTATCAAGGTAAGGACGAGCGAAGGAGTCCTTTTACAGCTGAATCCAATGTGCTCGAAGAAAAAATTGGGAAGGAGCGGGGCTTGGAAGTAGGTCTTTTCTCGAGTTTGGAATGGGATATATCCGAGAAGACCGGCTTGGTAGGAGGGCTTCGCTTTGTGCAGTATAATCAACTGGGGCCGGATACAGTCTATCAGTACAGCGAAATAGGGCCTATCGCTACGGAGCAAATTGTTGGACAGGAAGTTTTTGGGGGTGGTTCTATCCAAACTTATTCCGGTCTGGAGCCAAGAATCTCCATTCGTCATAACCTAGATCAAAATGCCTCTTTGAAAGGTAGCTACGCCAGGCTTTATCAATATATCCAATCCATTAGTAACACCTTCGGACCCACTCCGATAGATCTTTGGCAACTCAGTACCCGGTACATTCCGCCACAGCGCTCGGATAATTTTTCCTTGGGATTTTTTAGAAATAGCAAGGATAATAAATGGGAGTTTTCTCTCGACGGATTTTATAGAATCACTCAAAATCAAATCGAATACAGGGATTTTGCGCAGGTCTTTCTTAATCCCCATATGGAGACTGAGGTTGTCCTGGGTGAAGGACGAGCCTATGGAGCGGAATTTTTGATTAAAAAGAATCTGGGAGTAGTCACTGGCTGGCTGGCCTATACCTATTCTCGATCTTTCTTCAGAAGTCAAGGACAGTTTGAGGAAACTCAAATCAACGGAGGAGATTGGTTTCCGAGCAATTATGATAAGCCCCATGAGGTCAATTTCATCCTCAGTCGAAAAATGTACCCAAGAGGTCTTTTTAACTTGAGTATCAATTATGCCACCGGAAGGCCAGTCAGTGCGGTGAATGCCAGCTATGTCGTCAATTCATTGATTATTCCAGAGTATAGCGAGCGGAATCAATATCGTATCCCGGATTACTTTCGGGTGGATGTATCCTACACCGTGGAGAAGGTGTTTTCCAAAAAAGGAGACAGTCTGAATTTCAGTATTTACAATCTTTTTGGAAGGAGAAATGCCTATTCTGTTTTTTGGCAAAAGGATGGGGATAGTAGGCAGTTGAGGCCTTACCGTTTGGCGGTATTAGGGTCTATTTTCCCTTCGATTACGTATAGTATTCAATTTGGAGGAGGTGAAAATGAGTAGGTTGAAATTATATTTTGGAGTTTTTGCTACGCTGATTCTGTTTAATTCCTGCGTGGATCAGATTGAATTTCCGCTTAATCGGGGAGTAGAGAAGTTGATTGTCTTCGGGCAGTTGAATAATCTAGATGAGGATAAATTTGTAATGCTTTCGGAGACCACTTCTGCAGATCGCGAACCCCTCTTTTCAGGTCAATATTTAGTCCTTAATGATTTGCCAAGACCTGTGACAACTGCCAATGTTTTTGTGGTAAATACCCAAAATCAACGCTTTTCGCTCAATCAAGTGGAGCCTGGGAAGTACATGCTCCCAAGGTCTGTTCAGATTCGGGAAGATGTAGGCTACTTTGTGGAGATTCAGATTGAAGGAAAAACCTACCGATCCGAACCTGAGCAGATGCCTGCGGCAGTTGGTACTGATGAGGTCAGCTATGAGTTCAGTCGGGGTGTTTTCGATAATGACCCGGATCGGGCATTTATTTCGATCATCTCAGACGTGACTTTGCCTGATTCTGAAAATCCCTATTACTTAAGATGGGATGTCGATGAAGCTTATTACTGGAACCTAACTTTCTTCCCAAATCCTTTCAACAGAGCCCCGCCGGACTGTTACGTTTTTGGCTTTCCGGATCCGGAGCGGCTACCTCTGTTTAGTGGTGAAAGCGTAAGAGCGGGAGTAAATTCCTCTTCGCAATTGCTCGCCCAGCGAATCGTCGATGAATCTTTCCTCAGTAGACATTACTTCAATGTCAGACAGGTTAGCATTTCGAGGGATGCATTTCGGTATTGGAGTCGGGTAAAAGATCTGGTCAACAATACCGGTTCAGTATTTGATATTCCGCCTGCTCCCGTGCGAGGCAACGTTCGGAATAGCGCCAATCCAGACGAAGTGGTTTTGGGCTATTTTGAGGTGGCCAGGATTTCGCAGGAGCGAATCTACACCACCCGGGCAGATGTTCCCTTCTTCATTTCAGAAGTCTGTACTTATTCCCCAGAAAGGCCCATCACAGACTATCCTGTGACCTGCCTTCGATGTAGCGAGTTCCCGAATAGTACGAATGACACGCCGCATTGGTGGTTTGATCAATAGAAGATCAAGCCGATTACGGAAAAAGTATATTTAAGTCAAAGTGAATTTGTATTTTCAGGGAAAATCAAACCCATATACCTATGCAAAAGAAACTTTCAGGCTTGTTGCTACTCTTCTTCCTTTTCGGAGCTTTCACAGTTCAAGCCCAGCAATTTCGTGCGCTTGTTTTTAGCAAGACAGCAGGATTTCGTCATCAATCCATTCCCAACGGAGTGGTTGCATTAAAGAAAATGGCCAACGATCAAGTTTTTTCAATTCATACTACGGAGGACGCTAATTACTTTACCGATAAAAACCTGGAGCGATTTGATGTAATTATATTGCTCAGCACCACTGGTACAATTTTCAATGAGGAGCAAAAAGCAGCTTTTCAGCGATTTGTACAGAGTGGAAAAGGTGTGGTTGGAATTCATGCCGCCACGGATACCGAATACGAATGGCCTTGGTACAATCAATTAATTGGCGCTTATTTCTTAGCTCATCCCAAGCAGCAAACCCTACGGCTTGAAGTGGTGGATTCGGATCATCCGGCGACCTGGCACCTTCCTAAAAACTGGCTTTGGACCGATGAACTCTATGAATTCCGCGATATCAATCCGAATATCAAGGTATTGCTCAATGCAGATGAGTCTACATACGAACCAGCCAAAGCCATGGGCGAAAACCACCCGATGGCTTGGTATCATGAGTTTGATGGAGGAAGGGTGTTTTATACCGCTTTAGGTCATGTGGATGCTGCCTTCGAGGATGCGGATTTCCTGAAGCATCTCTATGGCGGTATTTGGTATGCGGCTAGCGGGCAGCCTTTCAAATAAGGAAATTGTTGCTTTTGGAACTTATCAGCAGCAAATCGGTTTAACCCAAATAAAACCAGAAATACCATGCTAAAAGCTCAAGCTAAGCCTGTTCACCTCTACATGGAGGCTAATCCCAATCCCAATTCTTTGAAATTTGTGGCTAACTTTATGTTGGTAGAAGATGGGGTGAGTTTTGACTATCCCACACAAGAAAGTGCGGAAAACAGCCCCTTAGCGCAGGAATTGTTCAATTTTGCTTCAGTCGAGCGGGTTTTTGTTGCATCAAATTTTGTGACAGTCACTAAATCCGAATCAGTAGAATGGGCCGAAATCCAGACCATTATTCGAGACCATATTAAATCTTATTTAGAAGCTGGCAAAAAGGTAGTAAATGCCAAATTCGACAAGGACCCCTTATTCGATGAAAATGACTCCGAGATCGTCAAAAAGATCAAAGGAATCCTTGATGAATATATCCGTCCTGCTGTGGAGCAAGATGGGGGAGCAATCGTCTTTCATTCATTCCAAGATGGTGTGGTGAAAGTTTTGCTTCAGGGCTCTTGCTCTGGCTGTCCATCAAGTACCGTGACGCTTAAGGCAGGGATCCAAAACCTTTTGACTCGAATGCTACCCGAAGTCAAGGAAGTAGAAGCAGAGGGCATCTGATCGATAATGGATGAAACTTCGCCAGTGGATTTGGTTTTTCTTGGGAGTCTCGGCTCTGCTGATCAGAGGTCTAGCTAATAATTTTCCAGTTCAAACCGACCAAGTTTATTCAAGAGGGCTATTTCCATATATCCGAATCACATTTGATTACACGCTGGGAAAACTTCCTTTTCCCAGCGTTTTTTTATTTTTAGGGCTTATTCTTTTGCTGATCCTCCTTTTTTTTCGAGGGTTTTACCGAAAGAAGGGTTTAAAGCAAAGACTTTCATTTTCCTTCCGGTCTATTCTCAATTTTGCCGGAGGGCTGGTCTTTTTCTTCATGCTCTTATGGGGCTTCAATTATCAGCGGACTCCTGTATCTCAGCAGCTCGGCCTTTCGGCTAAGCCCTTGGAACTGCATGAAATGAAAGCAGGAATTGAGGAGAATTATCGCGAGCTGCTCCTACTTCGGCAGCAGTTGAAATCTGATACCTTGCCGATTGTGCCAGAACTAGCTTATCAAGAATTGGAATCCGAAGTCCGTGACATTCTGGAGGATCAATTACCCTCCTTGGGATTATCGTTTTTGGGAAAGCCACGTACCAAACTTTTTCCACCTCCGGGGCTGATGCGAAGACTCGGGATTTTGGGGATCTATTTTCCATTTGTGGGAGAAAGCTACATCGACCCGACACTCCATCCGCTTGAGAAGCCTTTTACTATCGCTCATGAGATGGCACATAGCTTTGGAGTTACGGATGAGGGGGAGGCCAATTTTGTTGCTTGGGTGGTAGGCAGCCAATCCAAAAATCCTCTGCTGGGATACTCGGCATCTTTGCGATTATTTCTATACCAGGTGCGGGATTATTATCGAATGGCTCCTGATGAATATTTGTCATGGATACAAAACTTGGATAGGGGAGTACTGAACGATATCCGATCCATTCAGGAACGAGCCGCTCAGTATCCACCTTTTTCATTGGAGATTAGCCGTAAAACCAATGATCTATTTTTGAAATCACAGGGAGTGAAAAGTGGAGTACTTAGCTATCAGGAATTACCGATGCTGGTGAAGGCTTGGAAGGAAAAGAAAATGTTGAATTAAATTAAGCCTTTACCTTTTTCCGATTCCCAATCCATACCCCCAAAATCACCGCAGCTATTCCTACATAATGCCCCCATAGCAAAACCTCTCCATCCCATACTCCCCAAAGAATGGCGACGATCGGAATGAGGTAAGTGACTGAACTGGCAAAGACTGGGCTGGCTGTTTTGACTAGCATATTGAAAAGGATAAGTGCTAGCGCTGTCCCGAGGATTCCTAAGAGTGCCACATAGCCTAGGGCCTGCCAAGCTCCTTGTACCGAGACAAGTTTGTAGGAAAACTGTGTTCCGGCCATCAGATAAATCAATGCCACAGGCAGAACCATCAGTAGTGAAATTGCTGTGATTTCGATGGGTTTAAGTTCGACAAACCGAAATTTGATAATATTCAGGTTGAAACCATAGCAGGTGCAGGCCAGAATGACGAAGAAAGCGTAGGCATTAATGTCCGAAAGTGCTCCAAAACCACCGCCCTCTCTTACCGTCACCAAAATCAACACACCCAAAAAGGCGATTAAAAGGCCAAGAGCATTTCTTTGGGTGATTTTTGAACTGAAAAATAATGCTCCTACCAATACCACAAAGAGGGGTGTAAGTGCATTCAGCACCCCGGTAAGTGAGCTGCTGAGTTGGGTTTGAGCTTTTGCAAAAAGAAAGGCAGGGATAAAACTGCCGACCAAGCCGACTATGATTAAGTTTTGTACTTGTACGCTATTTAGAAAGCGAACCCGAGGAAGGGAAAGCGGAAGTAGGAAAGTGGCCGCAGCCACAATTCGAAAGGCTCCGAGTTCTCCAGGAGAGAAAATTTCCAATCCCCGCTTGATCAAAATAAAGGAACTTCCCCAGACTAATGCCAGAATGATCAGATAAATCCAGTTTCTTACCGAGCTCTCAGATGGCTGATTGGACATAGTTATTTGATTACGGGTTGGTGCCGCAAATGAAGCAATTCTGAACTGAAATTGTTTGGGAAAATTTTCAAGTGGGAATTAAAGACTAGCAAACAACTTTAGAAAACGTAATCGGCATAGACTTCTTCCACTTGGTCTAGGATAGCAGTTACTTCTTCGTAGGTATCTGCGGTGACCATATCCGTTCGAAAAGGTTTGAAGTTTGGCATACCGCGGAAGTAGTTGGTATAGTGTCTTCTCATTTCCAGGATTCCAAGCTTTTCACCTTTCCATTTGATGGAAAAATCCAGATGCTCCTTGGCTATCCTCAGGCGCTCAGCCAAGTCTGGTGCGGGAAGCTTTTCACCGGTGGCTAAGAAATGTTTGATCTCATTGAAAATCCACGGGTAGCCTATCGAAGCTCTCCCGATCATCATTCCATCGACATTATACTTTGATTTATATTCAGAAGCTTTTTCCGGGGAATCGATATCTCCATTGCCAAAGACAGGAATATGTAATCTCGGATTTTCTTTCACCTTATTCAGGTAAGACCAGTCGGCTTCACCTTTATACATTTGTTGCCTTGTACGGGCATGAATACTGATAGCCTGAATGCCTACATCTTGGAGTCTTTCCGCTACTTCGACGATTCGGATTGTGTCATGGCTCCAGCCTAGGCGTGTTTTCACAGTGACGGGAATATTTACCGCTTTGACAATCTCCTCAGTCATAGAGACCATCTTATCAATATCCAGTAAAATTCCTGCACCGGCACCTTTACAAGCTACCTTGTGCACAGGGCATCCATAGTTGATATCCAAAATATCCGGACCAGCAGCCTCAGCAATGGCAGCAGCTTCACGCATAGATTCGATTTCATTTCCGAATATCTGAATGCCAATAGGTCGCTCATATTCGAAAATATCCAGCTTTTGGACACTTTTTGCTGCATCACGGATCAGTCCTTCCGAGCTAATAAACTCCGTATACATGAGGTCTGCTCCGTTTTTTTTGCAAACAGCCCGAAATGGCGGATCACTCACATCCTCCATGGGTGCCAACAAAAGTGGAAATTCTCCGAGTTCTAAGTTTCCTATCTTTACCACTGCTTATTCTAAATTTGGCGTAAATTTACGTCCAATATGGAGATTTACGAAACCACACGAGAAATAGCGCAACGAAAAAACTGGCTTTTGTCTCTGGTAGTCATAGTTTTAATCACTTTCGGGGTACTTATTGTTTTGCAGGGCATCGCACTTTTTGTTGCTTTGTTTCTATTTGGGATTGATTTGGATTCAGTGGTAAAGTTGATGTCGGGTGACACAAATATCCCAAATGGCCGAATGGCTTTATATTTTATTCAGGGAGTAGGATCAGGAATCGGTTTTCTGGTAGCGGCTTTTATCGTGGCCAAAGGTATAGATCACGCTGACTTAGGCTGGAAGCGACAGCTACAGCGCTTAAGTTCATCCAAGCTCTTCCTCACTTTGCTTATCACCTTGGGGGGGATGTTTTTCAATGCCTTGCTTGTTTACCTGAATGCCCAACTGGAACTCCCGGGTTTTCTTTCTGAGCTAGAAGCTTGGATGAAAGAGATGGAAAATCAGCTGATGGAAATGACCATGTTTCTGACTGATTTTCAGTCTGTTTCGGAGCTGTTGGTTGGCCTTCTGGTGATTGGTGTTTTGGCAGGCTTGGGAGAGGAAGTGTTCTTTAGGGGGGTCGTTCAGCCAAAGATGCACCTCTACACAGGGTCCTACCATTGGGGTATTTGGATTACAGCCTTTATTTTTTCAGCTATCCACATGCAGTTTTATGGGTTTTTGCCAAGGATGTTTTTAGGAGCGCTCTTTGGCTACCTGTATGTATATTCTGGGAGTTTGATTTATCCGATCGTTGCTCACATTTTGAATAACTCCATCACAGTTTTACTGATTTACTTTGCAAAGCAAGGAATGGTCGATTTTGACATCGAATCCACCGAAACCGTGTCTTATCCTTTAGCTTTGCTGGGATTATTGGTAGTTTCGGCAGGAATCTATTACTTTAATAAAACTAAGCTGCTACCACATGAAGGATTGGATCAAAATCTTTGAAAGTCCACAGCAAATCCGGGCCGAAATAGTCAAAGGCATTTTGGAGGAGAATGAAATCCCTGCTGTAGTGCTTAGTAAAAAAGAAACAGCGTATCAGGTTCTGGGCTACTATGAAGTTTTGGTCAAAACTCAAGATGCGCTGAAGGCCACTAATCTCGTGAATAATGAGATCTCGTTTTAATATAAATAATTACAGTAATCTCGGTCAGCGTGCTATTACCGCGCTACTGGGAGCAATAATTGTGATTTCAGGTATTATTTTTTCTGACTGGACTTATTTTCTGGTTTTTGCATGTATTCTTGGCTTTGCCCAGATGGAGTTTTACAAGCTTTGTGGATTGGATGGAATGTTGCCTTTGAAAAGCTTCGGTACTTTTTTAGGACTGTTGATTTACACGCTGACTTTCATGATCGAAAAGGAACAGCTGCCCAATGAATACCTATACCTGATTTTCCCGATCATTTCATTAACCTTTTTTATCAAACTATATAAAAAGACTGATAAGAAGCCATTTACCGGGGTGGCCTTTACCTACCTAGGTATTTTCTATGTAGCGGTCCCCTTTTCCCTTCTGAATTTGGCTGTCTTTTCGATTGAGAAAGTTTATAATTTTGAAATCATTTTAGGTTGTCTTCTGATTCTCTGGGCAAGTGATACAGGAGCGTATTTTGCTGGTACTAAATTTGGCAAAACGAAGCTTTTTGAGCGGGTTTCACCCAAAAAATCCTGGGAAGGTTTCCTGGGAGGGGCGTTTTCTGCCATTGCTATTGCCTTCTTATTGGCTCGATATTTTCAGACGATTCAAGATTGGAAATGGCTGGTGATTGCGGGGATAATTATCATTGCCGGGACCTATGGAGATTTGATCGAATCGCTCTTCAAGCGATCAATCGAGATCAAGGATTCTGGCCGTGTGCTACCTGGACATGGTGGATTTATGGACCGATTTGACGGATTGTTACTTTCGGCCCCTTTTATTACAGCTTTTTTGAAAATCTTCTAAAGTATTCAAAGACCTAATCTGAAAAACTACTTAATATTGTATCGCATTTCACCATAACAAAAAACCCAATATGGCTTACATAGAACCGGCTCCGATCAAAGATAAAGAGAATCCTCTGGAGTCAATGATGGAGAGATTCAACATCGCTGCCGAAAAACTCGGACTTTCTGATGAAGTTTACAATGTTTTAAAGAACCCTGCCAAGCAGGTCATCGTCTCGATTCCCATCACGATGGATAATGGAAAAATTCAGGTTTTTGAAGGTATCCGTGTGATCCACTCAAATATCCTAGGCCCTGCAAAAGGAGGTATTCGATTTGCTCCAGATGTGCACTTGGACGAAGTTCGGGCACTAGCAGCATGGATGACTTGGAAGTGTGCAGTGGTAGATATTCCTTATGGTGGAGGTAAAGGTGGCGTACGCTGCAATCCACGCGAAATGTCCAAAGGAGAGATCGAGCGATTGATGCGAGGCTATACCCTGGCTATGCTTGATGTCTTCGGACCTGACAAAGATATTCCAGCTCCCGACATGGGTACAGGTCCACGCGAAATGGCCTGGCTGATGGACGAATATTCCAAAGCCCACGGCACTACTGTCAATGCTGTAGTAACAGGAAAGCCACTTGTTCTTGGTGGTTCTCTCGGAAGAACCGAAGCGACTGGTCGTGGTGTGATGGTTTCGGCTTTGGCTGCCATGCAAAAGCTAAAAATCAATCCTTTCCAAGCGACTTGTGCCGTTCAAGGATTTGGAAATGTGGGTTCTTGGGCAGCACGTTTGCTCGAAGAGCGAGGACTAAAAATTGTAGCTATTTCCGATCATACCGGTGCTTTCTATGATGAGAATGGAATTGACATTGTGAAGGCAATTGAATATCGAGATAATAATGGAGGTCATCTGGAAGGTTTTAAGGATGCTGATAAGATGAATGATCCCATGGATCTTTTGGAACTGGAAGTCGATGTCCTAGTGCCAGCAGCCGTAGAGGATGTCATTACCGCTAAAAATGTCGATAAGATCAAAGCTAAGTTGATCGTGGAAGGAGCAAATGGACCTACTTCTGCCAAAGCTGATGCTATTATCAATGAGAAAGGTATCATGGCTGTGCCGGATATTTTGGCAAATGCGGGTGGCGTAACCGTTTCTTATTTTGAGTGGGTTCAAAACCGTCTTGGATACAAGTGGACCGCTGACCGTGTCAATAGACGATCTGACCGAATTATGAAAGATGCCTTCGAGCATGTTTATCAAGCTTCTAAAAAATATGATGTGCCTATGCGGATCGCTGCTTACATCGTAGCGATAGATAAGGTGGCACAGACTTATACCTATCGAGGTGGATTCTAAGTATCTATTTATTTTAGCTAGATAGGAAATGGGGTAGGGCATCACTTACCCCATTTTTTATTCTACAAAATACTATTTCAGAGTTTTCGTTTAGCTTGAAAAGATGAAGCAAATGAGGCAGGATTCCTCACCCACTATCTTGCCATTTCGAGGGCAATCCCTAATTTTGTTCAAGTCCATTGATTGAGCATTTTCTGTTTCTTAAACAGCAAAGTTCAATTCTGGCTTTTAATCGCCTATGTCCTTATCCGTTTCTCGATTAAGTAAAAGTTTTGGCAGTCAAAAAGTCCTCGATGAGGTTTCTTTTGAGGCAAAAGCTGGACGGATTTTGGGTTTTTTGGGTCCAAATGGCGCGGGTAAATCCACTACCATGAAAATCATCACGGGCTATCTTTCAGCTGAAGGAGGCTCAGTAGAGGTGATGGGAACAGATGCATTGGTATTTCCGAAAAAAGTCAGTTCCTTGATTGGCTATTTGCCGGAAAAGAATCCCTTGTATTCGGATATGTATGTCAAGGAGTTTTTAACTTTCGCCGGAGGCTTGTATGGGCTTTCTGGAAAAGACTTACAGTCGAGGAGAAATGAAATGCTGGAGAAAACTGGGCTTTTACCGGAGCAGCACAAGAAAATCGGGCAGCTTTCCAAAGGCTATCAACAGCGTGTCGGATTGGCAAAGGCATTGATCCATGATCCTAAAGTCTTAATCCTAGACGAGCCTACCACCGGTCTTGACCCAAACCAACTCGCTGAAATTCGTCAGCTTATTCGAGAGATAGGGAAGGCAAAAACCCTGATAATTTCCACACATATTATGCAGGAAGTAGAGGCTATTTGCGATGATGTGGTCATTATTGCCAAAGGAAAAATCAAGGCGGCTGATTCCCTTGAAAATTTTCAACTAGCAGGCAGCGGTCAACAACTGATCGTGGAGACGGAAGAAAGCTTGGACTTGGGATGGTTTGAAGGCTTTGAGGATGTCAACTTCGGTCCAAAAGGAAACAAACAGGTGGTCATCAGTACCGATGATGCAGCGAAAGCAAGAAAGACTGTACTCAATATCATCCAACAACGAGAACTCAATCTGCTCTCCCTCAATCAGGGTAAAAAGAGTTTGGAAGACCTTTTTAGACAGTTTACCCAATGAAGAGCTTGATTATCAAAGAAATCAATTCGTTTTTGGGAAGTCTGCTGGGCTACCTGATTTTGGCTTTGTTTCTGGTGGCGATTGGTCTGATTGTTTGGGTTTTTCCCCAAAGTAGTGTACTGGACTATGGCTACGCTGATTTGGAGCCACTTTTCACCTACACGCCTTATGTATTCACTTTTTTGATACCTGCCTTATCCATGCGTGCCATAGCCGAGGAAAGGAAAAATCATACATGGGAACTCCTTCGGACGTCTCCTTTGTCGATCTTTCAGATCGTTTTGGCGAAGTATCTGGCCATTTTAGTATTGGTGGCGATTGCGCTTATACCAACCTTACTCTACTTTTTCAGTATTCTTCATCTCGGTGATCCTCCCGGTAATTTAGATCAGGCCAGCTTTTTTGGAAGTTGGATTGGATTGCTGCTGATCGGAGCTGTATTTGGCGCGGTGGGTACCTTTTCTTCTTCTTTGACTTCACAGCAGGTGGTGGCTTTTGTTTTGGGAGTGTTCTTCTGCTTCCTTTTGTATTTTGGATTATCTGCAGCGGCAGACTTTCAGTTTGGTGCCTGGGCTTATTGGGTGGAAGAGTTAAGCCTGAGTTTTCACTATATCAATCTGAGTAGAGGCGTCATAGACTCGAATGACCTTTTCTTTTTCTTTGGAATGATTTGGCTTTTCTTGGGAGCATCGGTTTTGACTTTACGGAACAAATGAAACCAGCAAGTCAAAATATCGTGATCTATTGGCTCGGTTTGATACTGGGCTTGGTGATTTTGCTGGGCTTGGGGCAGTTGATTCGCTTCAGAATCGATTTGACCGAAGATCAGCGCTACTCTTTGCATGAAGCCACAGAGGCGGTGCTGGATAGTTTGAGGGAGGACATCCATGTAGAGATTCTCCTCAGTGGAGAAGACCTTCCTGCTGGAATGCGTCGCCTTCAGCGATCGATCGAGGAGCAAGTGCGAACATTTGATGCCTACAGCGATCGGAAAATAAGCTTTTCCTACTTCGATCCCTTGAGTTTGGCAGAGGAAGAGCAGGAGGAATTTATTCTTCAACTAGCTGATTACGGAATCAACCCCACGACTCTTTTTGTCAATCAAGCTGCTGGACAACAGACCAAATTGATTTTCCCCGGGATTCTGATCTATAGTGAAGAATTCGAGACGGGAGCCCTTGTTTTGAAGGGTGAGAAAGGAATGGGAGAGGAGCAAATTCTCAATCAATCCATCGAAAATTTAGAGTTTGAGCTAAGTAATGCCATTCGGAAACTAACCCGCTCTGATATGGGAGCATTAGCCATGATTATCGGGCACGAGGAGATGAAAGAGGATGATGGCTATGGTCTGGTGGAAGCTTTGGATGGAGACTTTGAAATATTCAAAGTGCCTCTTGAGCAAGCCCGAACAGTGCAAGACTTGGTCAATTTTAAGATTATTTTCATTCAGGGGCCACAGCAAGCTTTCAGCGAAAGGGAAATTTACCTTTTGGATCAGTATGTGATGCAAGGTGGAAATCTGGTAATTCTGTCAGATGGGGTTCAAGTCGATGTCCGTGAAGCAGGCGGTGAGGGGACTTTGGCTATGCCTTATGAAAATGGATTGGAAAACCTCCTTTTCAAATATGGGGTTCGAATCAATAAGGACCTGATTCAGGATTTGAATTTTGGTTATTTTCCCGTTATGGGAGGCAACTTTGGGGATCAGGAGCAATTGGTTCCTCTGCCTTGGCCATTCTATATTCAATCGACCCGAATGTATCCCCATCCGATTACCAAGGGTTTGGATTTGATTTACCTTCGCTTTGCCAGTAGCTTGGATACGGTTTTGGCACCGGGAGTGAAAAAAACGCCTCTTTTTTTCACATCTGATTTGTCTCGAATTCTAACAGCTCCGGTTCGGGTAGCTTTCAGCGACATGCAGCGTGAACCGGATATTGCGCAATTTCCCATGCAAAACCTTCCTCTTGCCTACCTGCTGGAAGGGGAGTTTACTTCTCTTTATAAAAATAGATTCTTGCCCGAAGGGTTTGAGCAATCAGAATTCAAGGAAAGTGGTAAGGGAAAGGTGGTCGTGATCGGGGATGGAGAGCTATTCCAGAGCCAGAGTGATTTTCAGTCAGGAAGGCCGCTGAATTTGGGAGAGGATCCTTTTAATCAAAATATCTATGCCAACCGACTTTTGCTCCGCAATCTTGCTCAATACTTGGATAATCCGGAAGGAATCATCGCTTCCCGTACGCGTAGTTTTCAGATTCGACCCTTGAATCGAGTCAAAATTTCCCAGGAAAGAACCAAATGGCAGCTGATCAATGTCGGATTACCGGTAGTTTTCCTACTTCTCTTTGGAGGAGCAGTGGCAGCCATCCGCAGGAAAAAGTATTCGAGGTAAGCTTAGGGTTTAGCTAGATGAAAGCTGAAATAATTTCAACTGTGGCCATATTCATTCCCTGTCAAATCGATTTTATTTATAAATTTACCCCCATTCAAAATTGTAATCTTTAAATAAGCCCTACATATGAAATTTATTGTTTCTTCTTCTGCACTCTTAAAGCAGCTTTCGGCGATCAACGGTGTGGTTACGACCAACCCGGTAGTACCTATTCTGGAGAATTTTCTTTTCGAAATCAAAGACTCGATGCTGACAATCACAGCTTCGGATCTTCAGACTTCCATGATCACCGAAATTCATGTAGAGGCTAAGGAAGATGGCAATATTGCTGTTCCTGCACGTATTCTGATCGATACGCTCAAGAACTTGCCGGAGCAACCGGTAACTTTCAGCATCGACCATGACACTTACGCGGTTGAAATCAGCTCTGACAACGGTCGCTACCGCTTGGCTGGTGAGAATGCAACAGATTTCCCAAAAATCCCTACCGTCAGCAATCCGACCACTGTGGATATGTCCACTGAAGTCTTGGCTAGTGCTATTTCCAACACCATTTTTGCTACCTCCTCGGATGAGCTTCGCCCTGCGATGACCGGGGTTTTCATCAACCTGAGCGACACCAATACCACCTTTGTGGCTACAGATGGACATCGTCTGGTTCGCTATAGAAGAGTGGATATTGCTTCTGGTAGCCCTGCGAGTTTGATTATCCCAAGAAAGGCATTGAACCTGCTTAAGTCTACGCTTCCATCTGAGAATATCTCCGTGAGTGTGGAGTTTAATCAATCCAATGCTTACTTCAAGTTTGGTCAGATTAAAATGATCTGTCGTCTAATTGACGAGCGATTCCCGGATTATGAAAATGTAATTCCTGCGGACAACCCAAATATCATGACCATCGACCGTCAGGATTTGTTGAGCTCGCTTCGTCGTATCGCGATCTATGCCAACAAGACCACGCATCAGGTAAGATTGAAATTGACTGGGTCTGAACTGATGATTTCTGCAGAAGATCTAGACTTCTCCAATGAGGCGAATGAAAGATTGTCCTGCGAACACGATGGTGAGGATATCGAAATCGGATTCAATGCCAAGTTCTTAGTGGAAATGTTGAACAACCTTTCTTGTAAAGAAGTCAGCTTGAAGTTTTCTGCGCCGAATAGAGCAGGATTGATCTTGCCGGCTGAGCAGGAAGAAAATGAGGACATCTTGATGCTCGTGATGCCTGTGATGTTGAATAACTATGTATAATCTTACACAACCATAAATCACCGAAGCCCGGATCATTGATTCGGGCTTTTTTGTTGATTAAGTAATAACCCTTCAAGGGATTTTAAACCCTTGGAGGGTAGATCAAAGATTACTTCGTATCTCGCAGCATCTTTAGATACAAGCCTTCTACCCGCTCTCTGGCCCAAGGGGTTTTTCGGAGAAATTTTAAGCTGGACTTGATCGATGGGTCATGGGTAAAGCAGCGAATGGTGATGCGCTCACCCAGTTCCTCCCATCCATAATGAGCGACCAATTGCTCCAAAATGGTGTCGAGTCGAAGTCCGTGAAGGGGATTGTTGGGTTGATGTTCCAAGGGAATAGTGAATTGAGAATTTAAAGTTAAGAATTATTGTAAACCCTGTTTTTCTAGATATCCAATAACATAGCGAACGGGTAAATTATTATTAAAAATTTAATTTTTACTTTCTTCCTCAAGCTGGAAATATCCAATTGTCCCACTTTGGCACTCTATTAAAATGGATTTTTCTTTAAACGATTTTAGCGCTTTTTTCAACTCTGAAAGGGTGTGAACTTCTTGCTCATTTACCTTTAGTATCAGTTCGCCTAGCGGCCATTCCATTTGATCGGCCTGAGTACCTTGATGGATATGGGTGACTACCAATACGGGTTTCTCCTGATCTAAAATTTTCAGCATCTCAATTTGGGCGAAGGGATCGACTTCTTGTATGGCTTGAATTATTTCAAAACTCAAGGGCTGGATCACCATCCCAAAAATTTCCAAATATTCTCGTTCATTTAAGATGGGGCTTGAAATGATTCCTTTTTCTGGATTTGGCATTGCCCGAGCCTTGGATTGATGGACTTTTCCATTTCTCAGATAGTTGATCGTTACTTCCTCGCCTATCGGTACCAGTTTCATCACATCAAAAATGTTTTTGTGTCGGTACAAACCTTCCTTTCCGATAACGATTCCATGACGGTCAAATTCGGCCTTATTGATCGAGAGAATGACGTCTTTGGCTTGAATTTTCGCTGCATCCAAAAAGCCATTGGCGAGGACCTTGGAGACGATGACACCTTTGGCTTGTGTTTGATTTAAATAGGGGTTAAAGTTTTCTGCATTTTTTTGCAATTTCCCTCCTATCCCTGCAAACTGAGGTTCACTCAATAAAATAAGGTTGTCGATAATTATTTTTATAAAGCTGGCAGGAGTGATAAAGCCAATGTTTTCGGCATTGACTATCACCGCGGTGTTGAGTCCGATTACTTTCCCATCTTCCGTGATGCTTGGGCCCCCTGAATTCCCTGGATTGATGGCAGCATTGGTGACAAACCGCTCCGAACTGAACTCAGAACCTGATATAAAATTTGTGATTTCTCCACCGGTAATATTGGGTTCTACCATCCCCAAGGGATAGCCAATCGCTTTGATCATTTCTCCCCGGGATGGGTTAGTGCCTTCCCGTAATTCAAGATATTCGATCGGTTGAATCGCCAGTTTCTTGAAACGTTGCAGCTCTTTCTCGCTAAGCCTGATCAGTGCAACATCAGGTTCCAGTTGTTTGACCAAACCGACTAGCTCCGCCTCGAATCGTTCCTCACTGGTGAGCATGGAGCTGATTTCGATTTTGACTGCATTCCGAACTACATGGGCATTCGTGACGATGTAGCCCTCAAGATCCTGGTATTTCACAAAAAATCCCGAGCCTGACCAAATTCCTGGAATTTTTACAGATGGATTCAGGATGGATTGAATATCCTCCTCGATGTAGCCCTCGACAAGAATCTGAACAACGCCGCTCATCATTCGGCGGGCAATATTATTAAAACTAGGGTTGGTTGTAGTCATTTACTCAGAAAAAAGCCACCAGTATCAATATAGGAAGGTTTTTTCGTATAACTGGCCCAAAACCTATTCTTCTGTGATTTCAGAAAGCTGTTCGATAAGGCCTCGCTCTTTTTGATAGCTTTTTCGGATCACCCAAATAAATCCGAGCCAAAACCCGATCCCGGTGATCAGGCAATACACAAAGAAAGCGAAAGAGAGGTGGGGTTGGATGGCAATCAAAAAGAAGCAAAGTCCGATACCATAGGTCAGATAAATGATAGGAGTCCATACAAATTGAATTCGCTTCCGGTTTTCATAGTATCGGCGGACTTTTTCCACAAAAACAGACATAACCTGATGAGGTTGGAGCTGACGTAACTGAAGGCGGCTCCACAACTCCAAGAATACCCGAATCCCTAGGGAGCCAAGCATTAGCGAAAGTCCATTGATCAATATCCAATCTCCAAACTGGCCAATTTCATAGAAAAAGAAAGCTAAGACAAGCAGCGTGGTCGATAAGATTCCTATGGTCCAATATTGGTCTCTTTTCAGCTTTTTGAGAGCTGACTTAGCCAAACTCAGTACTTGGTCTGCCTGTAAGATGGGAGACTTTTTCACTTGCGAATTATAAATCGACTGAAGGGGATCAAGTGTTTCCATGGCTGATACAGGGATAAAGTTGTTTTTTAATTCGATGAATTTTGACGCGAAGATTTTCCGAACTCAGGCCTAATGTTTCTTCAATAGTCGCGTAAGGGATGCCCTCCAATACCATCAATATGAGTAGTCGATTTTGAGGACTGAGCTGATCAATGCAGGCATACATGCGTTGGATCTGTTGCTCCTTTTCAGGATCATATTCCGACTGAGGTTGAATCGCTAATTCCATTGCTTTTTGGGCTTCTTTCTTTTCTTTTTTTAACTGAAGCAAGCAGGTATTTACCGCAATTCGGTAAATCCAGGTTTGCCAATTCGCTTCCTCCCGAAATTGCTTTCTGTGAATCCAAGCTTTGACGAAGGTTTCCTGTAAGGCGTCCTCAGCCACGGCTCTGTCTTGCCTGAAGTAGCCCAAGCAAAGCCGGAAGACTGCATCCTTGTGTTCTTCAAATCGGGTTTTGAATAGTTTTTCTTCTTCGCTGCTGCTCAAGGCTTTTTTCGATAGCTAACAATTAGAGTATGCTTTTTGGGTATTGTTACAAAATCGGGAATATTTTTTTGGAGTAGAGAAAAATTGAAAGAATGCTGTAACAATTTGAGACAAGTCTGCTCTAAATCAAAAATATAAAAAATGAAAACGACTGCATCTACCTTGAACGCACACCAATTAGAATTGCTTGACGAATGGAGAACCGAACTTAGCATACGGTGTAAGAATGGAATCAATTTTATTTTTGCTGCTGCCTTGATTTGGGCGGGGATTGCATTTATCTGGAATTCCGAAATAAGTATTAGACATCAGAGTATTCTCACTTTTTCTATTTCTGGACTAATGCTCCCACTGGCATGGGTCTTCGGGAAAATCATGAAAACGGTTTGGAATGTGGAGGGAAATCCTCTGAATAAAGTCGGCTTGATTTTCAATATTGGGCAGCTATTCTATTTCCCTTTTCTCTTTATCCTTTTGGGAAATAAACCCGAATATTTTGCTTTGGGTTATGCCATCATCACCGGAGCGCATTTCTTTCCCTATGCTTGGTATTATAAGACCAATTGGTTTGGGTTTTTTGCCGGGCTGATCCCATTTGGATCGTGGACCCTTTCCATTTACTTCCCCGAAATGATCGGGCTGATCCCTGCTTTTGTATCGGGCTGTTTGGGGATTTTGGGGCTGGGATTGGTGAGGGATTATCGATTAAAAATCCAGCAAGGTAATCAGGCAGCAATCCTTTGAGGTTTCAAAAACCTTATGGATTTGAATTGGCAACAAAAACTCAGCTGTTCAGGATTTGAAATCCTGAAGTTTTTTAAAAATTGATGAATTAAGACCATTTAGATTGCATCCGTTAAGTTACTAGAACTTGAAGAGGTATTAGCCTTGTTTTTCAGGCGTTATCTCAATTATCGGCTATCTGGAAAAGCCGATTTCTAAAAAGCATTAAATGGAATTTATAATTTTCCATTCTTTTACCATACCCTATTCGACTTCAAAAGGATAGGGTTAAATTCAATGAGGATTATTTCTGCGTCATCAGAACAGTCTCTATCATCACTTATATCGTTTCCCATGGTATCTCCTCGTAATATAATCCTTCGAACAGGACTGTCTGAGGGGAAATCCCTTCCTGCTACCAGTTCATGTTCGCCATGGCCCTCTGGGGTGATTTCGAAACGTAAGTAGTTAGGGCTGAGTATTTGACCAACTACATTATTTGGTCGTATTGGAGCAAAGGATAGGATATTCTCAGTGCGTTCTTGAAAAACGAAGGTTTGATTATCTCCCCACATTTTTACTGAAATTTCTGCAAGTACTGAAGTAGTAGAAGGGATTAATTTAACCTCAAAGGACGTTGAAGGATCTCGACCAAATCTCAACCGCTTTTGGATCAGGTATAAACCGGATGATATCTTCTTTTGCCTGTTCGAAATTTAGTGATTCGATTTTTTCTGAAAGTAGAATTTGAAGATCCTTTAATGAAGCTTCCTGCTTAAGATGTCCTGATTCCATAGCCCTCACAGAGAAGTGTTGAAGATGGATAGCATGACCATGTCGGATATACCATTCTAAGTCAAACCAGTCTCTTCCTTTTACTCTGGATTTCCATTGCCTAAAGAGTAAGGCATGCATTTTTCCTGCAAACAAGTCTTCGATTTTGAAGCTATTTACATAAAAAGAGAAAGGCCTGAGAAGCAGTTTATTTTCTGTCTGAAATGAAAGTGGAGGAAAAGTATCTACTTCCAGTTTGATTTTTAGGGTGGGTTTGGTGACAGGTAAGGGAAAAGCAGTTTGTTCCAGGATCAATTCTTTCCAATTGGTTTCAGCCTTAAGGAAGGCTGATTCAATTTGTGAATTGATCGACTTTGGTTTTTCCCTTATCGAAACCTGCATTCCCAAAGCTTCAAATTCTTCAATCAAATAGGGTAAGTAGGAATTAATGGAGAATTCCCTTGTTTTCTCCAAAAGAGAAAAATCCAAATCCTCCGAGAAGCGTGGCAATTCATAAAAAATCCTTAAACATGTCCCTCCGTAAAAGGCAGCTATTTTGAAAAATCCAGCCCTATAAAGTCCAGCCAAAGCTACCTCCTGCATGATTTCCCGAAGGGCACCCAGTAGTTGCTCCTCGCTTTTGGGATTGTATTCCTCGATCCATTTGGTAATCATGGCTGTTCGAGGGTTTGGGTAAAAAGGGATAAACTCGATTTTTTGGGTGAAAAGGGAATCCAAGATTTCATTTCTTCCAAGTCAAATTGGGTAAGGTCGCTTAGGTTGATTCGAAGGTCATCTTCTAGAAATCGGGCAACATCTATTTTGCTTCGAAACAAGATACCCGAAGTAAAGACTATCTTATCCCAAATTGCCTTTTCTGGTTTGGCGATTATAAAGAATCCTGATTTTGGATTCCCTAGATTACTGAGTCCAAGTGAGAAATAGCTGGGTTTTACATGGATGTAATCAAATACTCCAAGATCAGTTTGGAAAGTTTTACTAGGTCTTGTGGTGACTGAACTTGTCTGATAGACCCGTTCGGGAATAAGTCCATGGAATGAGAGGGCGGATTCCAATGAGATATAACTTGGGCCGTAGAGTTGGTTGGCTAGGAGAAAGGGGTGAGGGACGAGATCCGAAATTCGCTTTCCCAAGACATAAAGCCCTTTTTTGATCTGTACCAAATCCCCAGACTTTACCCAATAGTTGATTTTATCGTAGGGCCTACGGTAATCTCTAAGTAGTGGTAAAATTGCCGAAGTAGCCAAGGGAAAGTTTCCTAATCCTTTTAGCGCCAAAAGTTCATTCATATGTCAAAAATATAGATATAATTCGGAAATATTCCGAATTAGGTATGAAAAAATTACAATTTTGAGTCAATTGTAAATTTACATCGATAGCACGAATTACCTTCGTAACCTGGACTTATATCCTCCAAGGGACCTAGAGCCCTTGGAGAGTTTTTGCCATCACTTCCTGTGTTTCCTCAAATCCCTGATATCCACACACCACTGCTTCAAAACCCTCCAGTTTTCCAAGGTGCTTTAGCGCCAAAGGATTACCAAAATGAACCAAAATACAAGGTTTGCTTTTTGCTAATTCCTTGATCTCATCCAATACCTCTTGATCCATTCCAAACTGGTTTAATGGCTTGTGGCTGGGTACAAATACGGCGATAATTACTTTTTCGAACTGTTCAATTGGAGAAAATTCAAGTTTGATATCCTGAGAAAAGCGGCTGGAATCTTGGGTGAAAAATTCTTGAAAACCCAGCTTTCCTTCTCTTGCCAAGGCTTGAAGTTCAGCAGATTTTATCTCACCTGAAATGACAGAAACGTAATTTTCCGCCAGCTCCTTTTGCAGTTGGGAATGGCTCTCCCAATCAAAAGTTGGTACTTCAATAGGCTTAAAGTCCAGCACGCCCAAGCGCTTTTTCAAGTCCATGATTTTTTGAAAAACCACCTCGACATGTTCATCAGAGGCCTTCTGACTGATTGTTTCAATTCCCTCTTTCACATGATCCGAAAAGCACAGAATATCATTTCCGGCATGGAAGGCCTGCCATTCAAGCTCTCCGGGTTCGGGATACATATTGGCCACTGCTTTCATATTCAGCGCATCGGAGATAACGAGGCCTTGAAAACCCATTTCTTCCTTTAACAAATCGGTAATTAACGCTCGGCTGATACTTGCAGGAATATCTTTTCCTCCGGTCAGTGCAGGCACTGCCAAATGTCCAACCATAATCATTTCCACCCCTCGGTCGATTCCGTATTGAAAGGGAAACAGTTCTTCAGCTTCAAGTTCTGCTTTGGTTTTCTCCAAGATTGGTAAACCCAAATGAGAATCAACCGCTGTATCCCCATGTCCTGGGAAGTGTTTCAAACAAGCTCCAATCCCTGCTTTTTTCATACCCGTGTAAGCAGCGAAGGAAAGTTTGGCAACTTTCTCTGGATCATCTCCAAAAGAGCGATAGCCGATCACCGGATTATTGGGGTTGGTATTGACGTCAGCACAGGGAGCCAAATTGAGATGAATTCCCGAACGCTTCATGTCCATTCCCATGCGATAGCCGACTTCCTCAACCCATTTTTCAGGATCTTTTTTTAATGCGCCCAAGGTGATGGCAAAGGGATACTGAGGTGTTTTTTCGATTCGCATGGCCAAACCATATTCCCCGTCTATGCTGATCAATAAAGGGATTCTTGAAAGGGCTTGATAGCGATTGATCAATCCGATTAATTTTTCAAAAGTATCTTCAGTGTCTAGTGATTCCGCCCGTTTTTCGAAATTTGCTGCAGCAGAATGACGGCTGTGAAAAAAAGTCAGTCCACCAATTTCCTGCTCCTGAATCAATTTTTCTATAGCCAGATAATTTTCCTCGGAATCATGGATAAAAGCAGCAGGAGAAAAGCATTGAGCGATTTTTTGATGTTTGTTCATGTAATAATTATTCTTTAGACACTTCGTTATTCAACATTCGGTGTTCAATGTTCATTATTAAAATGTCGAATATCGAACGCTGAACATCGAATGTCGAAGATTCAGCTTTCTAACTTCTTCCCAAACTCCCTCGGATACTTCACCAGATAGGCCATTACAAAGCTCGGAATCGTGGCGATTACCACCCAAAGGAAGAATCCGGGATAATTTAGCCACTCCTGCATGTAACCCGAAATCATCCCCGGAATCATCATTCCCAAAGCCATAAATCCAGTAGCCAAAGCATAATGTGCAGTTTTGAAAAGACCCTCGGCCAGATAAATCAAAAAGACCATGTAGGCAGCAAATCCAAAGCCGTAGCCCAACTGCTCAATCAAAACAACAATTGCCGGGAAATAAAAGCTTTCAGGCTGCTGCCAAGAGAGTAAAACGTAACCCAAGTTCGGAGCATTGATCGCAATCGCCATGGGTATCATCCATCGACCCAAGCCATGCCGGGAAATCACAATTCCGCCAACAATCCCACCAACCAACAAAGCAATCACGCCGAGGGTCCCGTATAGAAAACCTACTTCAGAAACAGTCAGGCCTAGACCACCTTCCGATCGATCATCCAAAAAGAATGGTGAGGCCATCTTCACTAATTGTGATTCACCCAAGCGATAAAAAAGCACGAAAGCCAGTGAAAGGCCAATATTCTTCTTCGTAAAAAAGGTGCTAAATACCTCCCCAAAACTTGGCCGATCTGCCTTTTCTACCCGCCTCTCGATCACATTGGGTGTGGATAGGAAATTTATGACCGTGAGTAACAACATGAGTCCTCCGACACCAATCATCGTCCAAGACCAAGCTTGCGTTGGATCTCCAAACGTCTCCTCCAAATAGCCTGCTGCTATGACAATCAGCCCCTGTCCGGTAATCATTCCTACCCGGTAAAAGGTGCTTCGCATCCCTACGAAAAAACTCTGCTGATCAGGTTTCAAGGCAATCAGGTACAGGCCGTCTGAAGCAATATCATTAGTGGCGGAAGCGAAAGCTCCCATCCAAAAGAAAGCGAGTGTAATTACAAAAAACTGATTCAATCCGGTGGTTAGACCTACTCCTAGGAATGCCAGGGAAAGTATAAACTGCATACTCAGAAACCACTGCTTTTTATTTCCAAAAAGCTCCAAAATTGGACTCCAAATGGGTTTGATCACCCAAGGTAAGTAAAGAAAAGAGGTGTAAAGTCCGATATCGGAATTAGAAACCCCCAAGCTTTTGTACATAATCACCGAGACTGTAATGATAATGACATACGGGACAGATTCGGTCAAATACAGAGAGGGCACCCAAATCCATGGGTTCTTGCTAGAATTTTGGGTCATGATTTTTTTAGTAAATGCTGGTAAATACTGACTTCTGAGCTATCGATGATTTTTGCTCCTACAGCCTTTTCATAAAATTCTGCCGGCCCCACTCCCCCGATTATCGCGTAGACATAACCCAATTCCCGAAGCGATTCCAAGGATTTAATCAGTAGAACTTTTCCTATTCCTTTCCCGCGCTCGGACTCTAGAGTACCTGTTGGGCCGAAAAAATTCTTGGCTGTAGACTCATAGCAAGCAAAACCCAAAATCTCATTTCCCCGCTGGGCTATCCAGCAACTTACCGGCTGTCTACTAAATGCAACTTCTACTTCCGACTTCCAGTAGGCGCCAAACTGCTCCATCACCCAATCACAAACCAATGCCTTTTCTGGAGCTATGGCCCTCCGAAAAATGATTCCCTCTTTTGTGGAAAGCCTATTCTCTATGTCTAGTGAAGAAGGCAAATCTATCAAACGAACGAGCATATCCTTCATGGCTTTATTTTTTTGGGGGTTTGAAATACCTGAGTTTGAACGATTCTACCAAAATGATCAATCCATCTGATCGCGAGATAATTGGTATTTAAACTACTCACTTCCAGCGCCCTTGCACGTTGACCCCCGACCCAAACTGTGTGAATTTCAGCTTCAGCGAGGGTGTTTAGCTCATCTGCTCCCTGCACCATGGCATAGCGAATGGCAGGGTCTAGAGGCTTTTCGAGTGATACCTTCGTCCAGTCTCTATTTGCTTCTACTTGTAAAACCTGAGGCGTTTCAATCAAGACTGGCTCAGTAGGTTCGAAAGCCGGTGGTAGGGTCGGACTATCATAGAGTTCTTGTTTGAGCAAGTTGGAGACATCCTGATTTTTGGAGAAAAGAGACTTTGCAGAGAAAAAGGCATTCCCCTGAATCTCCATAAGCGTTCGCGTGTATTGAACTTGATTATTGATCTCTTTGGGATTATCCCAGGCAATGTCTGCATTATCGCGAATCTTGTAGGGCCCGTTACCGATATAAACATTGGTTTGATAGCTATTGGCAGCCCACCAGTCATTGAGTTTGCGATAGCTAGCCAACTCATAGTCCATACTCCAGTACAGCTGGGGAATGAGGTAATCAATCCAACCGTTTTGCATCCAAGTCAAAGGGTCTGCATACAAGTCATCGTAGTTAGTTTGTCCAGCTCGGGTTGGAGAGCCTCTAGGATCTCTGTCCTGATTTCGCCACACTCCAAAGGGAGAAATCCCAAATTGCACCCAAGGCTTGCTTGTTTTCACGGTTTGATGAATAGCCTGGATCAAAGAATTGACGTTTTCCCTTCTCCAGTCTTCAATAGACTGACCTGGCTTTTTATATTTTTCAAAAGTCTTTTGATCTGGAAATTGCTGATTTTGAACCTTGTAAGGATAGAAATAGTCATCAAAATGAATAGCGTCAATGTCATACCCATCCACCAACTCCTTGATGACTGCCAAAAGCTTCTCCTTCACCTCAGGCAAGCCAGGGTTGTAATAGTATTTGGTGCCGTACTTGAGCATCCAATCGGGATGTTGGAAAAAATCATGTTCCTGACTCAAGGTTTCTGTTTTATCATCAAAAGTCGCGCGGTAAGGATTGAGCCATGCATGAAATTCTAAGCCCCTATCATGTGCCGCTTTGATCATCCAAGTCAATGGATTCTCTGAAGTTTGAGGTGCTAGGCCTTCCTTTCCTGTCAAATATCGAGACCAAGGCGCATACCGGCTCGGGTAAAAAGCATCTCCCGCAGCTCGTACCTGCACAATCACGGCATTGAAATTTAAATTCTTGTAGTGATCTAATAGGGCGAGAAAATCCTCTTTCTGCTTAGACCAACTGTCCGTTCCAGACTCTGGCCAATCAATATTAACTACCGTAGCAATCCAAACGCCTCTGAATTCACGTGGAATTTCCGGCATCTCAAAAGAAAGTGGTTGGAGCAAAACGGGGGAATCAGGCAGAGGTCTAGTCGGCACTTCTTCATCCTTTACCTCAGGGGTATCTGTTTTGATATCTTGTCGGTCTTGCGAAAACTCCTGTTGAGATTTACAAGCGAAAATGGATACTAGTAACAGCGCAAAAACAAATTTTGAATTGACCTTCATTAAAAATTACAGTTGAGGAAGTGGTTTTAATCCAAGGTCTGAAAGGTTTTTGCGAAGCTTCTCCATAAACTCATCTCCTGGATCAGTTTTCACAGTGCGGTAATCTGGGTCGGCCTCCTTCCACAGTGGAGTGTCCTGGAAAAGTTGGTATTCATGATGCCCGATTACGTAGTCAATGGCCGGGTATTTTTTGCGGAGATAGCGAATCAATTCCTCGTTTGCACGAAGCTGGGCAGAAGTCAAAGGAGCGTCAGGTCCTCCCACATTTTCTATCCCCACAGCGCAATAATTCAACCCAATAGTGTGTCGGGCAAAGGTGGTATCGGGCAAAAGCCGAAAAATCGTTCCATCCCGATCTATCAAAAACTGACTTGATACATTCAGATTGCCGGCACTTGTCAGATCTTCCCTTCCTCCCAAAGTCGGGGAATCAAAAACATCGAATGTCACCTCTACATTGTCGATAGCTGTCCAATGGACTACGACCATTTGGGGCTCGATAGTGGCCTGAGCTTTTTCCAATCCGTGACGGTCTTTTAAGTATTGAATGGAAAGCTGCTCGCGCTCAGCATTCCAAGTTATCGGCTTATCAATGATTCGAAAAGTAGCCTCCTGTTGGGATTTACAGGAGAGAAAAAGTAATGGTATCAGTAGGCTAAAGATGAAAGGGTGAGTTTGGTGCTTCTTCATATTTTGGGTCAAATTTTGAATAGTACTCGATAGCTAAACTACCTAGAAATTTGCAGGATTGAGAAGAAAATCCCGCAATTTTTTGCAAAGCACATCTAAAATGCCGGATTTTTTGCAAGTTTTTGCTGTTTTGATTAGCTTCCAAAAACAATCAACCCAAAATGCTTAAAGAAGAACGGCAAAAGTTCATTCTCGACCAAGTACATCTTCATCACAGAGTTTTGCTCAATGACCTCGCAGAAGCACTCGAAGTCTCTATCGATACCGTTCGTCGAGATGTCAAAGAACTCGACAAGGAAAAAAAGCTAAAAAAGGTCCATGGTGGAGCCACATCATTTGGCTTCATGAATTTTTCCAAAGAAGATGGAAATACTTATCTCCTTTCTAAAAAGATTAAAATTGCCGAAAAGACCGTTTCATTACTTTCCGAAGGTCAAGTCATCCTGATGAGCGGAGGTACAACCAATTTGGAGGTGGCAAAGATGATCCCCAGGAAATTTCCATTGACAGTCTTTACGCCCAGTTTGCATATCGCTGTACAGCTTTTAGAGTTGCCGGAAGTAGAAGTTTTCTTTTTGGGCGGAAAGCTACAGCACGAATCAAAATTTGCCATTGGAGGCACAGTAGTCAATGCGCTCAATCGACTCAAAGTAGACCTTTGCATTCTAGGCACCGGCTATTTAGACGCTGAGGCAGGACTCACAGAATTTGACTGGGAAGTCATCCAGGTGAAGCAGGCGATGATTCAAGCTGCCAAAAGGACGATTATCCTATCCGTATCGGATAAGTTGCATAGTGTTCAAAAATACCGGACCTGCAGCCTAACGGAAGTTAACACCTTGGTGACCGAATTGGATCCGATGGATTCCAAGCTCGACGCTTTCCGACCTTTTCATCTGAAGATCGTTTAGAGCCTAGACACCTCTCCCACTTTCTTTTAGCTCAATGTCAGTCAAGTCAGCTATTTTGACTGGCTTCTTGGATTCGATGCTATTTCGAGCTGCGATACCTACCAAAATTGACATGGCTCCATCTCGACTTCCAGCCGATTGACGCCAAGGATCAGCCATTTCAGGATCTTTGAAAAGCTTATCCTTGAGACGGGTATCGCCTCCACCATGACCTCCACCTCCGTGGGGTATGACTACCTCCTTTCGCTCCCCAAAGTTGGTTGTCAGGTAAAGCACATCTTCGGCTTTTTCCTCCCAAGGCTGTCTTTCTTTGATCCATGCCTCGAGCCGACCTTTCGTCCCATTAAATGCGATGCGGTAGCCTTCATAAGGCGAATAGGTGGTCAGGGAGTAACTAACCTGAACCTTATTTTTATACTTGATTTGCACGGCCATTTTATCGTAGATATCCACGTCCTCGCGGAATACACATCCATCTCGATCATAGCCATCATATTGAGCATTATCCACATAAAGCTTTTTCAAATGCTCATTTCTGGTAATGTCCCAGAAGAAGTCACAATTATCTTTGTGCGGACAGCTACGACAATTTTTTCCTCGGAATGGTCCATTTTTTCCATAAAATTCCAACTCTCCGAAAGCAAAAACTTCCTCGGGATCTGAATCTATCCACCAATTCAACAAATCGAAATGGTGTGTTGATTTATGCACCAATAGCGACCCTCCAAATTCTTTTCTGCGATGCCACCTTCTGAAATAATCGGCTCCATGGTACACATCGAGATACCAGTGAAAGTCTACTGATGTCAACTCTCCAATATCTCCTGCTCGAAGGATCTCATACATTCGCTGCCTATGAGGAGAATAGCGGTAGTTAAAGGTAACGATCAACTTCTTGCCTGATTTCCGCTCTGCATCCAAAATCGCCTGGCACTTAAACTCATCAGTGGTCATGGGTTTTTCGGAAATGACATGAATCCCATTTTCCAATCCTTTGATAATATACTCATGATGGGTGCTGTCCATGGTGGTGACAATCAACACATCCGGCTTGGTCTCTTTAATCATCTGATCACCATCTGTAAATACCGGACAATCTACCCCGATAAATTCCCTTCCATATCGCAAGCGCCCTTCATTGATATCACACAAGCCGACAAACTCCACTAGTTCACCATAGACCCTGACCACATCTCTTCCAAACATGGTAGTTCCCCGTATCCCTGTTCCTACCAGCGCCAATCGCATCTTTTGATTCTTTTTTTCCTTTTCAAAAAGTGAAAGCGCTTCAGCTACAGGATGAACAAACATGCTTCCGGCAAGTAGTCCTCCTGTCAAGGCAATAAAGTCTCTTCTGGATTGGGCGTCTTTTGGGTCCATCATATTTTGGGTTTGAGTTTAAAAGATTAATTTAATTAATCTCGGATTGTTTACAGAATCTTTAATCGGAATCGATTTCATTAAGCAAAAAAATATTTCCTTAAACCTCGGATGCCCTAATTTAGTATGTTTGAATATGAATCAAAACGCCACCATTGAGCGAAACATCTCCATCAGCAGTTTACTGCGAATCAGCAGACCTATCAATTTACTGCTGGTGGCATTCACACAGCTGATGACGGCCTATTTCCTGGTGGAAACTAGTCAGACAGGACTTCCTGTATTGGAGGACTTCAAGCTGTATATTTTGATTCTGTCCACCTTGATCATTACTGCTGCAGGCTACATGATCAATGATTATTACGATGTCAAAATTGACTATGTCAATCGTCCCAATGAGGTCATCGTCGGAAAAGGCATCAAGAGACGAGTGGTCATATTTCTGCATACCATTTTCAATTTTACCGGTATTGGGCTTGGAGTGTTGGTTGCGCCTAGAATAGGCCTAGTCAACTTCATCGCAGCCTTTCTTCTTTGGCTATACAGTAACCAACTCAAAAGAAAACCTTTCATCGGCAATCTCACGGTGGCTTTCCTCACAGGACTCTCGGTCTATTTGGTAGCCTTTTATTATCAAAAAAATGAGCTGTTAGTCTTTACTTATGCCATTTTCGCCTTTTTTCTCAACCTTATCCGCGAAATCATCAAGGACATCGAAGACCGGGATGGGGACAGAAAGCATGGCTGCCAAACGCTTCCTATCGTACTGGGATTCCGAAAGACCAAGCAAGTAATTTTCATTATTGCCATCTGCTTTGTATCTGCGATCAGCATTGTGACTATAGAGCTCAACAAGCCAGAACTATTCTACTATTTCGGGATTTTAGGCTTCTTTTTCATCTGGTTTATGCGGAAAGTTTACGTTTCGGATCGCAAAGCACACTTTACCGAGTTGAGTACTTTTGCAAAAATCCTGATGCTTGTCGGCACCCTAAGTATGGGTTTTTTGTAAAGTGAAAAAACGAGTAATCGGCTAAATTTTAGCAATTCCACAACATTCGGGATATTTTTATAAAAATTCTTCATCAATGAAGCATCCCAGCACCCTAGTCATTAAAATCGGCTCAAATGTACTGACTCAAGCAGATGGCCTGCCCGATCTTGGCAGAATGGAGCATTTGGTCGGTCAAATTATGCAGCTTTTGAAAGCCGGAAACAAACTTGTGCTGGTAAGCTCCGGTGCGGTGGCTTTTGGTAGACAGGCGGTAACTATTCCAGAAAAACTTAACCCAATCAGCAAGCGCCAAATTTGGGCAGCTACCGGTCAGGTTCATCTGATCGAGGCTTATCAGCGGCTTTTCCAAATACAGGGACAATCAGTAGCCCAAATCTTGGTGACCAAGGAGGATTTTAGGGATCGAAAGCATTTTCTGAACATGAAGAACTGCATGGAAGGGCTGATGCAGCAAAACATTCTTCCGATCGTCAATGAAAACGATACGGTTACGATCACGGAGTTGATGTTTACAGACAATGATGAACTCGCTAGTTTAACAGCGGCCATGGTCAATGCCGACAGTCTGATTCTTCTTTCCAATGTAGATGGCATTTTCACCGGAAACCCTGCAGACCCAGATTCAAAACTCATCGAATGGGTTTCCTCTGATACCAAAGACCTCTCTGAATACATCTCCGCTGCCAAATCCTCCTTTGGAAGAGGTGGTATGCTGACCAAGTTTTCTACCGCAAAAAAATCTGCCGACTTGGGAATCAATGTCATCATTGCGAATGGGAAGCGAGATGGGGTTTTGGAGGAATATCTTTCAGGGAAACTTGCCTGCACCCATTTTGAACCGAAAAAGAAAAAACAAGCTCCGAAAAAATGGCTAGCCCATGGCGCTCAATACTATAAAGGAGAAGTCTTTATCAACGAGGGAGCCAAAGCTTCATTAACTTCAGCTGTCATTCGCAGCCTCCTTCCCGTCGGAGTCACTCGGATAGAGGGTGAATTCTCCAAAGGTGACATTTTGCTGATTCGGGATGAAAAAGGAATAAAGATAGGCTTAGGAAGAGCCGAGTATTCATCCAAATCAGCGGTTGAAAAGCTTGGTCAAAAGAACCAAAAAGCCCTAATCCACTACGATTACTTATACTTATTTGACCATGACTGATTACAATGATATTTTCCAATCTGTCAAAAACAAGTCCCGAAAACTCATTGCTATTTCGGAAGAGCAGGTACAAAAATTGCTTACCGAATTAGCAGAAGTGGCGGTAAAGCAGGCTGATTTTATTTTGGCAGAAAATCAGAAAGACCTAGAGCGGATGGATTCAGACAATCCTATGTATGATCGCTTATTGCTAACACCTGCTAGACTTGAGGGAATCGCTGAGGAGATCAGACAGGTTAGTCTACTCCCTTCACCATTGCATTTGAAATTGGAAGAAAAGCTACTTCCCAACGGATTGTATTTGGAAAAAGTCACGGTGCCTTTGGGGGTTTTAGGAATCATCTATGAGGCTAGACCTAACGTTACATTTGATGTATTTTCCATTGCTTTGAAATCCGGAAATGGCTTGATTTTGAAAGGAGGTTCGGACGCGGATTATTCCAATAGGGCAATCATCTCTGTCATTCATGAAGTTTTAGAGAAGAATGGAATTCCTACTGAAGCTTTCCAACTGCTGCCAGCAGATCGGAAAGCTACCAAGGCCCTTTTGGAGGCGGTGGATTATGTGGATGTCATCATTCCTCGAGGCTCTCAAGGCCTGATCAATTTTGTGCGAGAGCATGCCAAAGTTCCGGTCATTGAGACAGGTGCGGGGATCGTCCATACCTATGTAGATGAAACTGCCGATTTGGAGAAAGCCAAGGCAATTATTCACAATGCCAAAACCCGAAGACCGAGTGTATGCAATTCCTTGGATTGCTTGATTGTCCATCAAAGTCAATTAAAAAATTTGAATGAGTTGATTCAGCCTTTGTTGGAAAGTGAAGTAAAAATCTATGCAGATGAGCAGGCTTTTAGCAACTTGGAAAATCATGAATTGATACAAAAAGCGATGCCAGAGCATTTTGGAACCGAGTTTTTGAGTTTGCAATTGGCTATCAAAACAGTGGACAGCCTGGAGGAGGCGATTGCTCATATTTCGACATTTTCTTCCAAACATTCTGAGGCAATTGTTTCAGAGAGTCAGGAAAACATACGGCGATTCCTTTTGGAAGTAGATGCCGCAGCTGTCTATTCCAATGCTTCCACGGCTTTTACTGATGGGGCTCAGTTTGGACTTGGTGCTGAGATCGGAATTTCCACCCAAAAACTGCATGCACGTGGTCCGATGGCTTTGAGGGAATTAACTAGCTATAAGTGGGTAATAAGGGGAAATGGGCAGGTGAGGAAATAATCTAATAGACTAGATAATTTGTTGTTCCTCTAATTTCCATCATGAAATTTGGTCTTGATTCTAGGTTTTCCAGTGGTTTTAAACAGTTGTCAATAACCTCTATTAGATCCTTATTTGAAATATTTCCCAAAGTAATCCAAAGAAGTTTTTTTGGAACTTTTTTCAAAAGGTAGCTATGTCTAAAATCAGAATCTTTGGAAATGAGAATAAAATCAAAATCATCACAGTACTCTGAAATTTCTGAATCCTTAGATCGATATCCATTTAGAATATTATTGACGTGGATGGTCTCAAATCCTTTTTCACTCAAAAATTTTACAAGCTTAAAAGAGATATGGACATCGCATAAAAATCTCATCCCTATCCATTCAAAACTCCTGAAAGAGAAGCTCTGGCAAATTTGATAGCCTCAAAAATATCTTCTTTTTCAAGTTCTGGATGATCTTCTAAAATTTCTTCAATAGACATCCCAGAAGCCAGCAAATCCAGCAAGACTTCTACGGGCCAACGCATTCCACGAATCGTCGGCTTTCCGTGACAAATTTCGGGATCTATCGTTATCCTTTTGAAAGAATTCATATTCTAATATACTGACTTAGATTATTTTAACGAATAAATCTACCCAGTAAGTTTCCTTACTTTTTGTGCCGATCAATCAGCACCTCCATCACCTCATCCAATTCATATCCTTTGGCCTCCAAAAGGACGAGATAGTGAAAAAGTAGATCTGCAGCCTCACCCAAAAACAATTCCTTATTGTCATCCTTGGCTTCGATGACGATTTCTACCGCTTCCTCTCCTACTTTCTGAGCGACCTTGTTGATACCTTTGGCAAACAGCGAAGCCGTGTAAGACTTGTCCGATGGATTATTTTTTCTATCCTTGATGATTGCTCTCAGTTGATCGATAAAGCCTGTCTTGGACGAATTTTCTTCATCCCAGCAAGTATCAGAGCCAGTATGACAGACAGGTCCACGAGGATTTGCTTTTACTAAAATGGAATCCCCGTCACAATCTCCCGCAATCGAAACCAACTCCAAAAAATTCCCTGAAGTTTCCCCTTTGGTCCATAGCCTATTTTTACTTCGCGAGAAAAAAGTCACCATGCCGGATTCCTTTGTTTTCTCCAAAGCTTCCTCATTCATATATCCCTGCATCAAGACTTTGCCTGAAACAGCATCTTGTACGATGGCGGGAATAAGGCCGTTCATTTTTGAAAAGTCGATGTTCATGTTTTCTTTTTATTTGAAACACAGTGGAAATACTGTAGAAATATACCCTGACAAGTCAGGGTGAAATAAAAACGGAAAGAGTAAATCCAATATTTCGGCCCGTTTTAACGGGCCACATTTCAACGTATTTCGATTGTATTTCTCACATAACTATTTAAAACTTCGAGGTCTAAAAAACCTCAAGGGTTACTTTCTAATCGATATTCCCTCCCCAATCAAATAACTTTTCAATCCAGGAATAGGAATTTCTTTAAAGTGGAAAATACTCGCTGCCAAAGCAGCATCTGCTTTTCCAAAGGTAAACACATCTTTGAAATGAGGCATGGTACCCGCTCCTCCTGATGCAATCACAGGAATAGAAAGCGCTGACGAAATCTCAGCGGTGATTTCATTTGCAAAGCCTGCCTTCGTACCATCATGATCCATGGAAGTAAGTAGAATTTCACCTGCTCCTCGATCTGCTACTTCCTTTGCCCATTTCTGCGTTTGCAAAAGGGTTGGCTTCCTTCCCCCATGCGTATGTACATAGTCTGTTCCATCCACATCCCGGGTATCGATGGCGACCACGATGCACTGCGAACCGAACTCCCGAGCCATTTCATCAATCACACCTGGATTTTTGACCGCTGCCGAATTAATGGAGATTTTATCTGCACCAGCATTTAGCAAAACCTTCACATCTTCCACTGTGGAAATTCCTCCTCCGACAGTAAAGGGAATATTGATCGCCCTGGCAACCTTAGTCACCAATTCAGCCAGGGTTTTTCGCTTATCTACCGTAGCAGTGATATCCAAAAAGACCAGTTCGTCTGCTCCTTCATCTGAGTAGACTTTGGCTAGTTCTACCGGATCACCTGCATCCCGCAATTGTACAAAGTTGACACCCTTGACGGTGCGACCGTCTTTGATATCGAGGCAGGGGATGATTCTTTTGGTTAACATTTTCGGATTGGAAAATTTTAAAATTGAAAGATTGGAAAATTAAGTTCCAAAGTTGGCCTATCGATTAAATTTTGCTAGTTCCTCTAAACTCACCTTTCCTTCATAATAAGCTTTTCCAACAATGGCTCCATAGACCCCAATTTTCTCCAATTCTTCTAAATCCTTGACTGAGGATACTCCTCCACTAGCTATCAATTTTAGATCAGGAATCTCTTCCATGATTTCTTGATACAATTCCACTGATGGACCTTGTAGCAAACCGTCTTTAGCCACATCTGTGCAGATCACATAGCGAACTCCCAGTTGGAAATAGGACTTTATGAAAGAAATCAGCTCTTGTTCGGTGGTCTCCTCCCAACCATGAATAGCAATCTTGCGGTCTTTAGCATCAGCTCCCAAGATAAGTTTTTCCGGACCGTAGGTAATCAACCAAGATTTGAACATGTCAGGCTTTTTTACCGCTACGGAACCTCCCGTCACCTGAGATGCACCAAGGTAAAAGGCTTTTTCGATCTCTTCTTCACTTTGAACTCCTCCTCCAAAATCCACTTTCAAACTGGTTTTCTGAGTGATATCCAATAGCACCTGATCATTGACGATGCGTTTGGCTTTGGCACCATCCAAATCTACTAAGTGAAGTCTTTGGATGCCCGCGTCTTCGAAACGCTTGGCCATTTCAACGGGATCGTCGTGATATTCTTTTTTGCTGCTGTAATCGCCTTGACTGAGACGAACACACTTACCATCTATTAGGTCTATGGCGGGAATGATAAACATATTTTAGATACAAGAGCCAAGATTCAAGAATCTGGACACCTTTTTTTAATAGTTTGGATAATTATAAAGGTTTAGGCTCCCTGCCTATCGTCAGACAGGCGCTCGACCTGACCGGAATCCTTGTCAGGCTGAGCGGAGTCGAAGCCTAATTAAATGCCTAAGAAGTTGGAAAGCAACTTCTCCCCCACAGTACTGCTTTTCTCAGGATGGGCTTGAATCGCCCAATAATTATCCCGATGAAGAATAGCTGTAAAATCATGAATATAATGCGTGCTAGCAATCGTAGCATCACTCAATTCCGCATAGTAGCTATGCACATAATAGAGAAATTTTGGGTCAGGAAGATCCTTTAGAAGGACATTATCAGCCAGATTCTCCAACTCATTCCAGCCAATGTGGGGGACCTTGAATTCCTGAGAGTTTTCAGGGATAAAGCGTTTTACTTTCACCGGAAAAATCCCCAAGCATTCCGTATTATTCTCCTCTGAATGCTCGCAAAGTAATTGCAAACCCAAACAAACACCTAAAAAGGGTTGCTTAATTTCCCGAATCAACTGATCTAGTTTTCTGGCTTTGAGATAAGTCATTGCGGTACTGGCTTCTCCCTGACCAGGAAAAATAACCTTATCGGCATTTAATATTTTCTCAGGGTCATCGGTTAGCTCAGCATCTGCTCCCAATCGCTCCAGCGCATACAATACCGACTGCACGTTGCCGGAGTTGTATTTGATTACGGCTATATTCATTTTAATAAAGTCCGATGCACGGTGTCCGATGCCGGATGCCCTATCGGTCATCTGACACCGGACACCGGACAAATTCCTTGCTTATTGATTCTAGCTTCTTGTTTCTTTCGTTAACATTTCCTCCAAAACCGCTTCTATTTCCGGTATGGAGTTGTAAAGTTGCTCATAACTTTCGATCACGAAGTATTTATCTTGGAATTTATTCTTCCAATACTCCTGATTCATGATTCTTTTCACGTCATAAGGATAATGAGCAGGCTCATCAGAGAGAGAGAATTTGGTTTCACCTTTAGAGCTCAAAATCCCTGCTCCATATATGCGCAACTCTCCATTCTCCCGGATCAAACCAAACTCAATTGTAAACCAATAAATGCGGCTGAGCAACTGAATCGCCCAGGGATCATCGATATGCTTCAAGGCAATACCTGAAAGCTTCTCCAAAAAGTCCACATAAGGCTGATTGGTCAACATAGGCATATGGGCAAAGGCATCATGGAACATATCCGGCTCCTCGAGATAATCCAACTGCTCCATTTTTCGCAACCAGGTGGAAGAAGGAAATCTTCGGTTGTTTAGCAAGCCAAAGAACAAATCATCATCGATCAAGCCCGGCACAACTTGCACAGCCCATCCTGTAGTTTCCTTCAAAATCTTATTGAGTTCCTCAAAATTAGCAATGCGATCAGCAGTGAATTTTACAATCTCCACCCCGTCCAAATAAGCCTGAGAGGCTGCTTTTGGGAGGTTAGGCATTTGTCGCTCATAGAGAATCTTCCATACCTTAAAATCTTCCGCCGTGTATGCCTCATAGTCCTGCCTGAGGTCCTGCAATCGGGGGTCGCTAAAGATCCAGTTTTTCGGTTTATCAGTCATATTTCTATTTGGGTTTATACTTATCTAACTTTTAATTCTCGCTTGGGTTTTGTTTACCTATCATCCATGGGCTTTAAAACGAAAAAAGCCCATCCCGCAATTGGAATAGGCTTTAATATCGTTCGCAAGAAACCATACTTATCCCATTCCTTCATTGAAGCGGATAGTGGGAATGATGAATATAAGTTCTTGGAGTTGGACTCATAATCTAATTTGCTACTAAGATACTCAATAGGAGGTTTACAAAGCAAGTGCTTTTACAACAACTCAAATCCCTTTCTCATTGCGAAACTCTCCCGAATCCAATTAGCTAATCTGGCACTTTGGGCAAAATCCAAGGTTTGCTGTCCGTCTGAGTATGCTTTTTCCGGAATCTCATGGGATTCATAGATAACTCCATCAGCTCCAGCCATCACACCGGCTAAGGCCATCTGTGGCACATAAGAGCGAATACCAATACCATGAGAAGGATCCACAATCACAGGAAGATGAGATTTGGCTTTCAAAATCGGAATCGCATTCAGATCCAAGGTGTTTCTTGATGCCTTTTCGTAAGTTCTAATTCCTCGCTCACAGAGAATCAGTTTTTCATTTCCTCCAGAGAAAACATACTCAGCAGACTGAAGCAATTCTTCTATCGTACCAGAAATACCCCGTTTGATCATTACGGCTTTATCCACTTTACCGAGTTCATCGAGCAGGTTGAAATTTTGGGAGTTTCTAGCCCCTACCTGATAAATGTCTACATAAGGATACATCTCTTCGATTTGGGAGGTCTGCATCACTTCGGTGACTATTTTGATACCAGCCTCGGAGGCTATTGAGTGCCAAAGCTTGAGTCCATCAATACCCATACCTCGGAAAGCATAAGGAGAAGTTCTTGGCTTGAATACACCACCACGCATCATTCGGATTCCGTTTTCGACGCAATGAGCGACCACATTTCGAATCTGCTCTTCCGACTCGATGGAACAGGGACCTGTGATGATCGCCATTTCTCCATCCTTGATAAATACCCCGTCGCCCAAGTCGATGGAAGTTGGTTTGGCCTTCCATTTTTTGGAAACCAGTTTGTATTCATCAGAGACAATATGTATATCCCGGATGCCATCGAGTTGGCCGATTTTACGGATATCAAAATCTTTCTTGCCAATACCGATCAGGTAATCCCCCAATTGAGTCTTGACCTCTGTAGTTTTATAGCCGATTCCGTTGACCTTATCGATCAAGGTTTCCTTTTGCTTGGAAGAAATATCGGGTTGTAGTTGAATAATCATTTTTATGTGCGATTTACGAAATACGAATTACGAGTCTTCCCAACTCTTTTTGGTTAATTGTATGAATTGGGTTGATTTAAAGGATTTTCAAATCTGACGCAGCGGACAAGAGCTTTCAATTTTTCAATACAGATTGTAAATAGTTCTTAATATCCTCACCTAAATCCTTTGAGTCTTTGATAGTTTTGATAAAAGCCGAACCGATAATGGCTCCGTGGCTGTAGCTTGAAGCAGTTGTGAAGGTTTCTGCATCAGAAATCCCAAAGCCGATTAGACGAGGATTTTTAAGATTCATATCCTGCACCCGTTTGAAATAGGTGATTTGCTCCTCGCTGATTCCACTTTTTGCTCCGGTGATCGAATGTGATGAAACCATATAAATAAAGCCATCTGTATTTTCATCGATCTCACGTATACGCTTTTCGGAGGTTTGTGGGGAAATCAGGAAGGTGTTCACTAATCCATATTCTTCGAAAAGCGATTTGAATTCATCCAAATACTGCTGCATCGGCAAATCAGGGACGATCAAACCATCAATCCCAACCTCCTTGCACTTTTTACAGAAGTCCTCCATTCCAAACTGAATGATTGGATTCAAGTAACCCATCAAGACTACGGGAATATGGATTTTGGCACGAAAGCCCTTCAGTTGCTCAAAAAGCTTCTTCATGCTCATGCCATTTTCCAAGGCAATCTTATTGCTATCCTGAATGGTCGGACCATCGGCAATCGGATCGGAATATGGAACACCGATTTCGATAATATCAGCACCACCTGCTTGAATGGCCTCCATCACCGGAATCGTATCTTCCAAATGGGGAAAACCAGCCGTAAAGTAGATCGAGAGCACCCGCTCCTGCTTGTTGTTGAATAAATAATGTATTCGGTTCATTTTTAAATACGATTTACGAAATACGAAATACGAGGCTTGTTGAGCTTTTGACCCTGGAGCTTAATCTATTCGTAAATTCAAATTGATGTTTTTTTGCGATTGAAAGAGGCTTTTCGATTGAGGTTCAAAATCCATCCGTACTTCGTTCTTCAAACTACCTACTTCCCTCAATATCCCCCCCATTTAATATAAGTCTCCAGATCCTTGTCCCCTCGGCCGGAAAGGTTGATCACAATAACGTCATCTTTGCGGTACTCAATCATGTTCAATGCATGAATAGCATGGGCTGTCTCAATAGCTGGAATGATTCCTTCTGTGCGGCTGAGTAGAATCCCCGCTTGCATGGCATCTTCATCTTCCACGGCCACGAATTCTCCCCGACCGATATCGAATAGATGCGCATGAACAGGTCCGATTCCAGGATAATCCAAGCCTGCAGAAATTGAATGCGGTTCGACCACTTGACCATCTTCGGTCTGCATCAGAATCGTCTTGGAACCATGTAAAATACCGGGCGTACCCAAAACGGTGGTTGCAGCCGATTTACCACTACTGATTCCCAATCCTGCGGCCTCAGCTGCAATCAATCGAACATCAGGAGTATTGTAATAGTGATAAAAGGCACCTGCTGCATTCGATCCTCCACCCACACAAGCGATGACCAAATCCGGGTTTTCGCGTCCTTCTTTCTCCTTCAGTTGCCATTTCATCTCCTCTGAGATCACCGATTGGAATCGGGCTACCATCTCAGGATAAGGATGCGGGCCTACTACCGAACCGATGATATAATGTGTATCCACGGGATTGTTGATCCACTGACGCATAGCCTCATTGGTCGCATCCTTGAGTGTACGCGAACCTGAAGTTGCAGGGACTACCTTTGCCCCAAGGATTTTCATCCGCTCCACATTGGGACGCTGACGCTCTATGTCCAGTTCTCCCATGTACACGGTACAGTCCATCCCCATCAGTGCACAAACCGTCGCTGTAGCTACTCCGTGCTGTCCAGCTCCCGTTTCGGCGATGATTCGCTTTTTTCCGAGCTTCTTGGCCAAAATGATCTGACCGATGGTATTATTTACTTTGTGCGCACCGGTATGGCAAAGGTCTTCCCGCTTTAGGTAAATTTTTGCACCAAAGGTCTCGGACAATCGGCTGGCAAAATATAACGGCGTTGGTCTTCCCACAAAGTCCCTCAGCAAAAGCTGAAACTCTTGTTGGAATTCCTCTGAGGCCACAATAGACTCGTAATTATCTCTCAACTCCTCGATATTGGGATGGAGCATCTCAGGGATGTATGCACCTCCAAACTTTCCATAAAAACCCTTTTCATCCACTCTTATCATATCTTCTCCAGTTTAAATGGCCTCTTGTGACAGAAGCTTTTGTTTAAATTTTTTCAATTTTTCAATATTCTTTAAGCCAGGCGCATCCTCAAATTTGGAATTCAAATCTACCCCGCTAAATTGTGGAATTTGGCGGTTCAAATTTAGAATTTCACCGGCACTTTCCTCATCCAACCCACCACTCAAAAGAAAGCTTTTGTCGAAGGGATAAGTTTCCAAAACAGACCAATCAAATTTCTTTCCCGAACCACCATGCGCGGCAGTCGCGGTATCGAAAAGGAATTTATCTACAAATGGCAAGTAGCCTTCCAAACTTCCCCAATCAATCTCCTCTTTCACGGATATCACCTTCCAAATCTCAGCTTCCGTATTTTGGGAAAGCCGCTCGGCAAATTCGGCAGATTCACTTCCATGTAATTGAATGGCTGAGAGTCCAAAAAGATTGACTTTTCGAAGAATTTCGATCTCCGTTTCGTTGACGAAAACCCCGACTTTTTTTACATCAACTTTATTGAAATCTATAGCTTTATCCTCTTTCACAAAGCGTGGGGATTTGGGATAGAAAATCAATCCCATCCAATCAGGCTTGACCTCCGAGATCAAACCTTGGATATTTCCCAACTCACGCATGCCGCAGACTTTGATTTCCATCAGACTTCTGATAATTCGCTCGCAGCTAATTTTTTAAACTCCTTGATGAAATTGTAAGCAGCTTGCTCCGGCCTACTCGATTTCATAAAATTCTCTCCGATCAGAAAACCGTCGAACCCAGCCTTCTTCAATTCAATAAGCGTTTTAGGATCTGAAATCCCACTCTCAGAGATTTTTACAAAAGAAGAAGGAATCGCTGAAACTAGCTCCAAAGAGGTATCGATGGAAACATCGAAAGTCTTCAGATTTCGGTTATTCACTCCTACAAGGTCCACTCCGTCATTTAGGCTTTTTTCCAATTCTTCTCCATCGTGAACTTCCAACAAAACCTCTAATCCCAGACTTTTTGCAAAGTATGCAAGTGACTTAAGCTTCTCTGGCTCCAAAGCCGCAGCTATCAAAAGAATGCAGTCTGCACCAATTGATTTGGCCTCGATGATTTGGTATTCATCCACCACGAAATCCTTCCGAAGAATCGGACAAAAGTTGAATTTGCGAGCGACTTTCAAATCTTCACTACTTCCACCAAAATACTCCTGATCAGTCAAAACGGACAAGGCAGAAGCCCCAGCCTGCATGTAGCCAATGCTGACCTGCTCTACCGAAGCAGCCCCATTTATCAGACCTTTCGAAGGTGATTTCCGCTTGAACTCAGCAATGATTCCGGATTTTTCAGGATCAGTCACATACTTTTTCATCGAAACCACCTTGCCATCGAAGAAGATGCTTTTTTCAAGCAGTTTGACTGGAATCAAGCTTTTGCGCTCGGCTACCTCTCGGTATTTGTCAGCAATTATTTTTTCTAAAATATTCATAATCAATGTTTAAGCGAATGAAACAGAGGTTTTTGGATTGACAAGACCATTGAATACATCAAAGGCTTTTCCGCTTAGCAATACCTCTCGTGCTTTCTCCACAGCATCCGGGAATGAGAGATCAGAGTTGGCGGTAACCAAAGCCGCCGCTGAATTGGCTAGGACGACCTCATTTTGAGCCTTCGTTCCTTTGCCTCTTAAGATATTTTCGAAGATTTTGGCGGATTCTTCCACAGTTTCGCCTCCTTTGATTTCTTCGGCATTCAGTTTAAAGAGTCCGATTTGCTCTGGCTTGAATAATTTTTCCCCAGAATTGGATATCATTTTAAAATCTCCCGTAAGCGAAATCTCGTCATAGCCATCCAAGGCATGTAAAATGGAAAATTGCGCATCACTTTCCTGATAGAGATAGGCATACAACCGGGCCAATTCCAAGCTAAAAACTCCCACCAATTGCTTCTTTGGAAAGCTTGGGTTGACCATTGGGCCAAGCATATTGAAAAAGGTTTTTACACCAAGCTCTTTTCGGATCGGAGCCACATTTTTCATCGCCGGGTGAAAAAGTGGTGCATGCAAAAAGCAAATACCTGCCTCGTCCAATGAGCGCCTGATTTCACTGATGTCATTGGTAAACTCATAGCCAAAATAAGCCAGCAAGTTTGAGGATCCACAAATCGAGGAAACCCCAGTGTTGCCGTGCTTGGCGACATTTTGCCCAGCTCCTGCGACGATGAAGGAAGAAAGGGTCGAAATATTGAAGGTATCCTTCCCGTCACCTCCCGTGCCACAAAGGTCCATGGCATCATATTCAGCAATCTCTACCGGCACACAAAGCTCAAGCATGGCCTCACGGAAGCCTCGAAGCTCCTCCACCGTGATCGAACGCATCAAATACACCGTCATAAAGGCTGCGACTTGAGAGGAATTATAGGCTCCTGTTGCCAGGTTTTTTAATACCTCACGAGCTTGACTTTGACTCAGAGTTTTATGCTCGATCAGTTGATTTAAAATTTCTTTCATTTTAAGGTTGATTTTGGGCAGAAATCAGGATTCCAACCAGTTTTGAATGATTTTGACTCCATTTTCGGTCAGGATACTTTCGGGATGAAACTGAACTCCTCTGACGGCAAAAGTTTTGTGGCGAACGGCCATGATTTGTCGGTCCGGAGTTCTTGCTATCACCTCTAGGTCTTGCGAAAGGGTGGATTCGTCAATGACCCAAGAGTGATACCTTCCAATAGGAAAAGTATCTGTGATTCCTTCGAAAAGCAAATCTTTTTCCACTTTCACCTGAGAAGCTACTCCGTGTAGGACTTCAGACAAATTGATCAAACCACCGCCAAAAGCCTCCCCAATCGCCTGATGTCCCAGGCAAACTCCTAGGATAGACTTCTCAGAAGAATACCTTTTCAATAATTCGGGCATGATCCCAGCCTCTTCTGGAATACCAGGACCGGGAGAAAGCAGGATTTTGTCGTATTGAGCAACCTCTTCCAAGGAAATCTTATCATTCCGAAAGACATCCATTTGATCTCCATAACCTAGCTGTCGGATGATATAAACCAGATTGTAGGTAAAGGAGTCGTAATTGTCGAGTACTAGTATTTTCATTTTTGGGATTGGAAAATTGAAAGATTAGAAGATTGTAAGATTACTTTTCATCCTTTCCTTTTTCGATTCTTTTCAAATTCTTTTAAATATTTGATTAGGCCTTTAACAGCACTAGAAAAGAGGACCAGGTCCTTGTAATTAAAATCATAAATTTCTTGGTTAATTTTTCCAGCTTTCATCATCAGAAATAGCTGACTTCTTAATTCTCCTGCGGAACCTTTAGCAATTTCTAAATACCGGATAAATTGACGGTTTCTATTATATTCAAAGCCTTCAGCAATATTGTTTGAGATCGAAATTGCAGCACCAATTAGCTGATCTTTAGCTCGATAATCCTTTAAGAGTTGTTCAGTTTCTACCAGTTTATAAATTCTAACTCCTATTTCTAACGCATGTTGCCAGATAGGCAAATCCTCAAATCGCTCGTATTTCGCCATAATCTTCCAATTTTTAAATCTTTCAATCTTTCAATTAAGCTAAATCAACCTTTCAACTTTCAAACCTTACAACCTTTAACTCCTAAAACCCCTTAAATCTCCTCCGCCGCCCTTAACGCGACTCTTAGCGCCTCCAGTTTATTCGCAACTTCCTGCAACTCGGAGGGAATGGAGGACTTGGCTACTACACCGGCTCCGGCTTGAAAGCGAAGCTGATTGTTTTCCGAGACAAAGGATCGGATCAAAATGGCATGGTTGAAATCTCCATTGAATCCCAAATAACCAATCGCGCCTCCATAAAACTGTCGACTTATATTTTCAAGGCCGTCGATGAGTTCCATTGCCCGGTATTTTGGAGCTCCGGAAAGTGTCCCGGCTGGGAAGGTATCTGCCACGAGTTGCAGGGGATTGGCTCCTTCCGGCAATTCTCCAGTCACTTTTGACACTAAATGAATGACGTGCGAATAGTATTGGATTTCTTTGAATACATCCACATTGACTACATCGGAAGAACGGGACAGGTCGTTCCGAGCCAGATCCACTAGCATCACATGCTCTGAATTTTCCTTCGGGTCATCATACAATTTGCGGGCAAGAGCGGCATCCTCTTGGTCATTTCCTGTACGACGGAAAGTACCTGCAATCGGATATATCGTTGCTTTTCGATTTTTGACCACAATCTGTGCCTCTGGAGAGCTTCCAAAAACCTTAAATGAACCATAATCGAAATAGAACAAATACGGCGAAGGATTGACGGAGCGAAGTGCACGGTACACATTGAATTCATCTCCTTTGAATTCTGTGGTAAACCTTCTGGAAAGTACGATCTGGAAGACATCACCTCTGAAACAATGCTCTCTTCCTTGATTCAGGATTTTTAGAAATTCCTCATCCGTGTAGTTGGAAACTTCCTCCCCGACTTTCTTGAAGGAATAGGCAGGGATATTTTTATTGTTGAGCAATTGCTCAATTTCAGCCATGTACTCCGGATTTTCAGCTCCGGCTACTCGGTGTTCGAAAAGATGAAGTTCATTTTTGTAATGATCGACCACAATTATGTTTTGATACATGGAATAGTGCATCATCGGCACCTCGTTGGGCTGAGTTTTACTCAGTTTGATATCCTCAAACCAGCCCACCGTATCATACTGGATATAGCCAAAAAGCCCATTTGTACTAAACTTGAACTTGTCTGGTGTTGGGTCAAATTTGTTTCCAAAAGCCCTCAGATGATCCATTAAAGGCTTTTTGGGAGTCACCTCGTAATTAAGCTCTTCTCCGTTCGGCAATTTTTCAGACACCTTCCCATCGTTGAAGGAAAAGGTAGCCAATGGATTGAAGCAAATGTAGGAGTAGCTATTTTCCTGGCCATGATAATCGGAGCTTTCCAGCAAAATCGGATTCGCAAAACGATCCCGAATCTGAAGGTAAATACTCACCGGGGTAATCGTATCAGCCAATCGCTTTTTGTAGGTGGTCAGAATAGGAAATTTCACGTGGTTCATGAGTGGTTATTTTTTGACATAAAAAAAAGCTTACCGGGGGAAACCAGTAAGCCTTTCATGTATTTCTTGCATTCAAATTTAGGCAAGGGCTTTCTGTGCTTTCCCCGGGAAAGTTTCAGTATGCCACCACCAATATTTGTTTGTGCTTTGTTTCATAAGATATCGGCAAATTTAGGAAGGGATCCCAATTCACAAAATCCAATCATCAAAATATTGGCTTAATTTTGAAAAAAAATTAAAAAGAACTCAATGGGCAAGGCAATAGCACAGTATTTCAAGCGGATTTTTGATGACTATCAGGTTTTGGTAATGGTCAATCCCTCAGATTATACCGGTACGGAATTGATTTTACATCCTGACGGAAAAGTAGAAAAAACAGAAATGACCTTCGATGAAGAAATTTTTGAGGATTTGGCCGAAGATGAATTTAAGCCATGCAGCCCTTTGGAGTTTCAGTTGCTTTTGGCAAAAAGTTGATTGGAGGGATTGAATTTTAAATCAGATAAATAACTTAATTTCTTGCCTGATTTTGTTAAATTAAGCTTATCAAAAGGAAAAAGGCTAACCTACAAACTAATACGATGAAGTTATTATTAGAAATCGAAGACGAAAAAGCGGATTTCATTTTGGAACTTTTAAAAAATTTCAAATTTGTAAAAGCCAAAACCCTAAGCCCGTATAAGGCTGACGTTTTCAGCAACCTGAAGCAATCTATTGAAGAATACAATCAAGTCAAAGAAGGTAAAACAAAATTAATTTCAGCCAAAGAACTATTGGATGAATTATGAAATAGTTGCTATTCCGAATTTTAGGAAGGAGTTAAAAAAGCTTTCAAAAAAATATCCTTCCTTGAAGGAAGATTTTTCAGATCTAATCCAGAGTCTTCAAAAGACTCCAATCCAAGGGATTTCTCTAGGTAAAAATTGTTTTAAAATCCGAATGTCAATCAAATCCAAGCGGAAGGGAAAATCAGGTGGCGCTAGGGTTATTTCATTAGTAAAAATTAATAAAAATACCGTTTTCTTACTTTCAGTTTACGACAAAGCCGAGAAAGAAAATATTTCAAACACAGAGTTAAAAGCACTTATAGGGCTGATCGAAGGAGAGGAGCAAGAATAAAATACAAGGAATTAGGGTGACGCTTTTCTCAAAGCAAGCTCTTAATGCCTTTCCCAATCACTTCTTCATATACCCATCTCTCACCGCCTTAAACTCAGAACCAGCCTTCCAATTAGGCCAATTGTTACTATTGGAAATATTCTGTCCGATATTAAAAAGCAATTGGACATCATCGACTGCGCCATTTAGATTCCACCGCTCAGGATCGTACTCATCAGAAGGCTTGTGATAATATTCGGCCGTATAATTAGCCTGTAGGGTTTTCCCAAACTCCTTTCCTTTCTCCACATGATCAATTCCTGTGTGAAAATACAAAGCCGGCACGCCAACTTTGGCAAAATTGAAGTGGTCCGATCGGAAATAATACCCAGCAACAGGATTGGGTTCGGGAGCTGAATACCTCCCCAACTTTTCCAATTCTACATTCAGTAAATCCTCCATTTCGGATTGGCCCACTCCAATCACCGAAACGTCACGCATTTTTCCGTAAGGGTTTATTCCATCCATATTGATATTGGCAACTGTCTTTTCTAGGTCATAAATCGGGTTTTGGGCGTAATGAGCCGAACCCAAAAGTCCCTGTTCTTCTGCCGTGACAGCCAAGAAAACCACAGAGCGCTCTGGCTGCTCACTTTCTTTAAACGCTTTGGCAATTGCCAATAGAGCGGCCGTGCCTGAGGCATTATCCAAGGCTCCGTTATAAATACTATCGCCTTTTTCATCTGGCTTTCCTATTCCCAAATGATCCCAATGCGCGGTATAAACCACATATTCCTCGGGTCTTGTGGAGCCTGTAATCTTGGCAACCACATTTTTGGATGTATTGTAGGTAGCCTCCACTTCCATACTTGCACTAGCTTTCAAATTCATGGGAATCGCTTCAAAATCCGCCTTTCTGGCCTTGGCCAAAAGTTCTCGCTCATTCAAACCAGCCATTTCAAAAAGCTTATTTGCCGTAGGCAAAGTCACCCATCCCTCAAAGGCCAACTTATAGTCCTCTTTCCCGCGATCATCTAAATAAAGCTTGGAGGCATTCCATGAATTTTGAATCACATTGAAGCCATAACCAGCCGGAATTGTATTGTGAACGATCAGGCAACCCAAAGCTCCCTGACGAATAGCCTCTTCATATTTATAGGTCCAGCGCCCATAGTAGGTCATAGTATTTCCTTTGAAAAAATCCTGATCCTCTGTACCAAAGCCTGGATCATTGACCAAGACCACCACAATTTTATCCTTCACATCGATGTTTTTATAATCGTTCCACCCATACTCAGGAGCGACGATACCAAAGCCTGCGAAAATCATTTCCACATCCTCAAAGGCTACCTCAGACTCTGTCCGTTGAGTCCAAAGCACATAATCTTTCAGCCCTTCCAAGGTCAGTTTTTGATCTTCTGATGAAATCTCCATTGTTGGGGAAGCCGAAGTCAGAATAGATACCAAGGGAACATCCTGAATAAAGGAATCTCCATTACCAGGTTCGAGGCCAATTTCTTGAAACTCCTGCAGGAGATAGTCTACTGTCTTTTTTTCTCCTTCGGAAAAAGGCATTCGCCCTTCGAAATAATCCGATGACAAGGTGTCTATATGAGGCTCTAGATCAGCAACCTCGAACTTATAGGGCTTCTCGGAGGTGCAGGCCCCTGCTAAAAACATAAAGACGAGTAACTTGGCGTGGAATGCTTTCATAAAATCCTTTTCGATGATTGATAAATGAAAGCTACGCAAAATTTGATTATGGATAGAAAATTACAAAATTGGAGGAAGCTCAAGCACATATCATAAAAAAATGAAAATGGCCTTACTTTTTTTTGTTTGCCTGCATGGCTTAATCCATTTGATGGGTTTTCTCAAGGCATTCAAATTGGCTGAAATCCAACAGCTCACCCAGCCTATTTCTACAACTCAAGGCGTTTTTTGGCTAATTGGGGCTTTGCTGTTCTTAGCCTTTGCCCTAGCTGCTTTCCTGGAGAAACCATTAGCTGGCTACCTTGGTCTCGCAGCTGTTGTCCTTTCGCAGATTCTGATTTTCACAGTTTGGCAGGATGCAAAATTCGGTAGTATCGCCAATTTGATTCTCCTATTTGTAGCAATACAAATGATCTATCAGGCTAATTGGGAGAAAAAAATCACCTCAGAAAAAGCTGTATTTAAGGAATCGGGAAGTATTCCTGATCTGAGAAAAACAGAAGAACTACCTCTTGCTATCCAAAAATGGTTGAAAGCATCAGGATACCGGATGGAAAGTCCCATGATCTCTGCTGAAATCCATCAAACTGCCCAGATGAAAATGAAACCGGCTCAAAAGGATTGGAAAGAAGCCCAAGCTTTTCAAGTGAGCAGCTTAGACCCGCTTGGCTTCCACTGGCAAGTAGAGATGGATATGATTCCCGGCATTAAAATTTTTGGTAGAGATCAATTCAAAGATGGAAATGGCGAAATGCTTATTCGTATTGGAGCAGCCATCCCCATTGTGGACGAGAGCGGAGATAAAATCAATGAGGGAAGCCTACAGCGGTTTTTAGGCGAACTTGTTTGGATGCCTAGCTTGGCATTTCATCCGGCTATCAGCTGGAAAGAATTAGATCAAAATACTGCAGAAGCTACTCTGAAGATAAATCAAACTAGTGGTAGCGGAACATTTCATTTCAATGAAGCCGGTGATTTTGTTCGATTTGAAGCTTTGCGATTTTATGAAAATAAAGAAGATTCGAAACGATTCCCCTGGATTTTGAAAGTGGAAGAATACCGAGATTTTGAGGGTATTCGGATCCCAAGCAAAATGAATGCAACTTGGAAACTCCCTGAAGGGGATTGGACTTGGCTCCGTTTACAGATTGATTCTATTAGATATACTTACAACTAGAAACCCGTGATTAAAAAGCTCATCATCTGCCTTCTTCTTTTCGGAATGCACCTTAGCGCATTGGCACAAACTGAAAAACTACGACTGGCGGTAGGAGGCCTAAGCCACGGACATGTTGGCTGGGTACTATCTTCTATGGATCGAGGCGATTATGAAATTGTAGGTATCGCAGAAAGTAACCGAGAACTTGCGGAAAAATATGCCACTCAGTTCGGGTTCTCCATGAACATAGTCTATGATGACTTAGCAGAAATGCTTGAGGAGACTAAACCTGAAGCAATCGCCGCATTTGGAAACACCTTTGATCACCTGAAAATTGTCCAAGAGGCAGCTCCAAGAGGAATCCACGTCATGGTCGAAAAACCCCTTGCGGTTAGTTTAGTTCATGCCCACGAAATGGAAGCCTTGGCAAAAAAACATAGAATTCACTTGCTTACAAATTACGAGACCAGTTGGTATCCTACTAACCATCGAGCCAAAGAGATTTTGGAGTCAGGAGAATTTGGCGAAGCAGTAAAAATCATCGTCCGAGATGGACACCGGGGACCAAAAAAGATTGGTGTTGGCCCGGAATTTTTGGAATGGTTAACTGACCCCAAATTGAATGGAGGAGGCGCCTTGATGGATTTTGGTTGCTATGGAGCCAACCTGATGACTTGGCTCACAGCAGGCGAGCGCCCCATTTCTGTTACTGCCATCACCCAGCAGCTTCAACCTGAAAATAATCCCAAGGTAGAGGATGATGCCACTATTATTGTCAACTATCCTGATAAGCAATTGATTATCCAAGCTTCATGGAATTGGCCCATTGGCAGAAAAGACATGGAAATTTATGCTGAAAAAGGAGTGATTTATGCAGACAATCGAAACCAACTCCGGACTCGATTAGCAGAAGGCTATGATGGATTTCAGGAGCAGGTTTTTAATCTTCCCGAGCTCCCACCTCCCTACCCCGATCCATTCCTGATGCTCAAAGCTGTGGTCAGAGGAGAACTAGAATTATCGAGCTTTGATCTTTATTCCCTAGAAAACAATCTCTTGGTCATGGAAATCTTGGAAGCAGCAAAGGAAAGTGCTGAGAAGGGGCAGACTGTTTATTTTGATTGAAAATTTGTAATTTCTTGAAATTTTAAACTTAAAGATCATGAAACTAGGCGCATTCTCCATCAGTCTTTCTGTCAAAGACCTATTAAAATCCAGAACATTTTATGAACAACTCGGATTCGCTGTTTTTGCTGGAAGCATGGAACAAAACTATCTGATCATGAAAAACGATCAGACTTTGATTGGCCTTTTTCATGAAATGTTCGAAAAAAACATCCTGACTTTCAATCCCGGTTGGGATCAGGAAGCGCAACAAGTGGGCGACTTCGACGATGTACGAAAAATTCAAAAATCACTAAAGGAATCCGGAATTCCATTAGCTCAGGAAGCCGACCCAAATAGCTCAGGTCCTGCAAGTATCCTTCTTTTTGACCCTGATGGAAATACCATTTTAATTGATCAGCATGTTGAATCCTAAGAAGCTTTCACTCACTTGCTTGTGGAGTATTGCCGTTTTTATTTTTCTCACGCCCAATTTTCTCCAAGCCCAATCCAAAGAAGACACAGTCTTTACGATTCCATTTCATATGGACGCCAGGCTTTTGGTTTTCAAAGGAAAAATGAACGGCCAAGAAATTGATTTTGCCTTTGATACTGGAGCTGCTATGGGGCTAGCTGGTGAAAACATCCTTGAAAAGGGAGGGATTTCCAAAAAAAGCAAACGAATGACGATGAGGGATTCCAACCGGGAGCGGAAAAGAGTAAGAACAGGAATTACTAATCTGGTGGAGATAGGAGGCTTTGAAATTACTAATGTCAATAACCTTTTGACAGATATGCCTTATTTGGTCTGTCATGATTACTACCTTCTCGGGTCCAATGTTATTCAGAAGCTCAATTGGAAGATTGATTTCGAACAAAAAACTATTCAGGTATCGCTGAAACCCTTTCCCGTAGAAAGCCATTTTATGAAAATCCCTGTGAAATATATGGGAAATCGGCCTTTTTTGGACTTTAGCTTTGAGGGAATTGATTTCGAAAATATCCTCATCGACACCGGATTCTCAGGAATACTGGATATTTCTGACAGGCAGAGTTCTATTCAAGAATTTTTAGCTTCCAAAAAATCGCTTGGATTAGATAATCCCAACATAAGCTTAAATACGGGCGCAGTAAGTCAGACTGTGATCCCTACCTCCATTATACTTTTAGATAGTCTTAGGATCGCTGGAAAGTCTTTCCCTCAGGTACCGGCTACATTTGAGTATCCAACTGCAAATAAACTAGGAATAGGCTTTTTCGCTCACTTGAGCCATCAAACGATTATCAACAATTCGGAGTCCGCTTACTACCTTAATCTAAAAGAAAATCCCGGACCATTTAAATATCCAAATTACCTTAATCTAAACTACCAAAATGGCAAAGTGGTCATCTCTGGCAAATCCGTAGGGCTCATTCCAGAAGACGAACTTATAGAAGTGGGAGAAGAAATTCTAGAAGTCAATGGAATTTCACCTGAAAGTTTTGAAGATCAGTGCCAATTTATCCGATGGTATTATGGGGTAAATGTCGACCAATTCACAATCAAAAAAACGAATGGGCAGGAACTGGTTTTTTCCAGAATACCTTATCGATTTTAAGGAGAATTAGAAATAAATCATAAAGATTTCAAAAGCTAAATCCTTTTAAATCAACACCCTTTCGCCAGTCTCTGCGGATTCTAAAATCGCCTCCACGATCCGGATATCCCGCTTTCCTTCCTCACCCGGTACTTTCATCGCTTGATTATTCATAATCGCGAGTGCATCCATATCCATCTGATTGGCTTGCTGCCAAGGGACTTGATATGGGAAGTTGATTTCACCTAGCGGACTTTTTCCGCGATTTCCTGCGTAGGCCTGAAAGGGTGCCATTTCTATAGTGCCGTCTTCACATTGGATGTTCAAAAAATTGATATTTTCTGCAAAGCTAGTTTTGATCCAAGCAGTCACTCCATCGGGGAATTCTAACTCGGCTTCCACGATTTCACCCAACCCATTTTGGTAGATATCTGGTCTTTCGGTCCAGACTTTGGCAGATTTGACAGCAATAGGTTCCATGTTGCTCCCTAGTCGGGCTCCTTGAATAGAATAAACCCCCATATCGTAAATCACTCCACCTCCCATTTCACGCTTTTGTTTCCAATGATTGGTGCGGTTTTCCCGATAACCAGCAGCACATTCTACCCGCTGAACTGGACCTAGCAGTCCTTCCTTGACTATTCGCTGAAACTCTAGGGTATTCGGTTCATGCTGACAACGGTAGCCAATGGAAAGGCTCACTTCATGGGCATTGCAGGCATCGATCATGGCTTGGCAATCCTCAGCAGTCACGGCCATGGGTTTTTCACACCAAACCTGCTTTTTGGCCGCAGCGGCCCGCTCCACATACTCTCGATGCATGGAGGGTGGAAGGACCACATAGACGACATCAATAGCGGGATTGTCTTTGATGGAGTCAAAGTTTTCGTAGTTATACACATTCTCCTTTGGAATCCCGTATTTATCCATCCAGATTTTCTCTTTTTCGGGCGTTCCGGTTACGATACCTGCCAGGTAGCAATGCTTCGTCATTTGTAGAGCTGGAGCCAAAAGATCCGTGCTGTAGTAGCCCAAACCGACTAATGCAACTCCCAGTTTCTTTTCGGAGTTTTTGGGTTCGGCACAGGCTGAGAATGCATAAGGGGTCAGGTAAGTCATGCCTGAAAGCAATCCGAGTTTTTTAATCAATTCTCTTCTGGAAAAATGTGTCATCTCTTAGTTCAATTTTCAACCAAAATACAGATTTATAAGATTGCTTTCAAAAATTACTTCTATTTAACACTTTGTTTAATTTGATCTCAATCAGCTGATTTCCTGACTTTTGTCATTCCAAATTTTTGGAAGAGAGTCGAAATTTAAATCAACAAAATCAATTTCAATCATGGGCACATTAGCAAAACGAAATAGAGGTTTTTGGCCCAAAATGGTCCAGGACTTCTTTGGCGCAGAGAATCCCTTCGACTGGGATGAAAAATTGTGGTTCGCAGACAATTCTGCGGAGGTTCCCTCAGCCAATGTAATCGAGAATGAAAAGGAATTCAAAATCGAGTTATCGGCGCCGGGATTTGAAAAGAAGGACTTCAAAATAGAAGTGGAGGATGGCATTCTCAATATTTCTGCGGAGAAAAAGGACGAAAAAGAAGAGGAAAAGAATGATTATCGAAGAAAGGAATTTTCGTATTCAAGTATTCGAAGGTCTTTTGTACTTCCCGAAAATATCACCGAAGAGAGCATTGATGCCAAATACGAAAAGGGTTTGTTGAAACTAGTCCTTCCTAAAAAAGCACTAGCCGAAGGAAAAGCTAAAAAGGCAATTTCGGTAGGCTGAAAAAACCCATAGAGGTAGTATTTTTTGATTGATAGTTAGAAAAGGAGCCCCGGATATTCCGGGGTTCTTTTTTGGATTTTATTCCATCCATATAAAAGCAGTTGGAATTCAGTATTTTGAGCTCGACTTTCTATCAAATTCCAACTTCATGAAAATAGCTCGCATTTCCTTTCTTATTTCGACCATTTCCCTCACCATCTTTCTTTCTTGCACAGAAAAAGAAAATGAAATCCAAGGTCTCAATCAGTCTGTAGAAGTCATTCGCGACCAAAATGGGATCAATCACATTTTCGCCCAAAATGAAGAGGACCTATTCTTTGCACAGGGATATCTTGCTGCCAAAGATCGCTTATTTCAATTTGAGCTTTGGAGGAGACAAGCTACAGGAACATTAGCTGAGATTCTGGGAGAGAGGGAATTCGAACGCGATCGAGGTGTAAGACTCTTCAAGTTTAGAGGAGACAAGGAAACCGAACTCAAACATTACCATCCTCGAGGAGTGGAGATCGTAGATGCTTTCGTGGCAGGTATCAATACATACATCGCGGAATCCAAGGCCAGTCCTGAAACTCTGCCAATTGAATTTAAAATGCTGGGCATCCAACCCCAACCCTGGACTTGGGAGGTGGTGATTTCTCGTCATCAGGGTCTGTTGGAAAATGTGGTGGACGAATTGGATATCAGCCGGGTTGTCAGTCAGATTGGAGCCGAAAAAGCAAAAGAACTTTACTATTTCCATCCCAATGAGCCAGTCTTAGATTTGGATCTGGGTATCCCAGAAGAATTATTGATGAAAGATATTCTGGCTCCCTATCAGGCATTCCGAAGGAGAGTTGAATTTCGGCCGGAAGACATCATAGAGGAATTTCGAAGGGATAGTAAAGAGTTTGAGGAAGTCACTGCCTTACTTGAAGAAGAATTAAATTTCACCTTAAACTCAGATGCTTTTGCACAGGGTAGCAATAATTGGGTCATTTCAGGAGAAAAATCTGCCAGTGGCTATCCCATGATGGCCAATGATCCCCATCGCTTACAGGCCATTCCTTCTTTACGCTATTGGGTTCATCTGAATGCTCCGGGTTGGAATGTGATTGGAGCGGGAGAGCCTGTTATTCCAGGCGTTTCCATCGGGCATAATGAGTATGGGGCTTGGGGCTTGACGATTTTCTCGACAGACAATGAAGATTTGCGAGTGTATGATATCAACCCCGATAACCCTAGCCAATACCGACACAAGGGCGAATGGCTGGACATGCAAAGTATCCAAGACACGATCAAAGTGAAAGGTAGTGAAGACCGAATCGTGGAGCATTTATATACTATTCATGGCCCTATTACCTTTATCGATGAAGACTTAAATAAGGCAGTGGCGGTGGAATGTGCTTGGTTGGAACCTGGTTCGGCGCCCTATCTCGCCAGTCTGCGAATGGATCAATCGAAGACCTGGGAGGAATTTAGGGATGCCTGTACCTACAATTATATTCCTGCGGAAAATATGGTTTGGGCAGATCGAGAAGGAAATATCGGCTGGCAGGCAACGGGAATCGCCCCCATTCGAAAGGGCTTTTCCGGACTGGTTGCTACCATGGGTGATGGTCGCTACGGATGGGATAACTACCTTCCCATCGCCGATCGACCTCACTCCATAAACCCCGAATCTGGTTTTATTTCTACGGCCAATCAAAATGTGGCTGAAGCAGATTATCGCTTTCCAGAGGCCCTGGGCTATGAGTGGGCGGATGATTTTCGAGGGGAGCGAATCAAGGAGGTATTGGGTCAGGATAAGAAGTTTACGGTCGAGGAATTGGGAGCTTTGCAAAATGACTATCTGGCTTTACCCGCAAGACGATTAGTTCCTTTTCTGAAAAATCTAACTTTTGAAACTGCGCGTGCTGATTCTTTAAGTCAGGTCCTGCAAAACTGGGATTTTGTTTTGGCTCCCAGCTCAGTAGAAGCGGGAGTTTATGTGATGTGGGAGCGAATTCTGAGGCAAAACGTTTCCGATTTGATGATTCCAGATGAAGTCAAACCCTGGCTGGGAAGCATTCAGCTGACTCGGGTGCTGGAGTGGATGGAAAATCCTTCTAGGATCTATGATCAAAACCCGATAGAAAACCGGAATCAATTATTGATGGCAAGTTTCGAGGAAGCTATCGAAGCTTTGGAGGACAAGCTTGGGGAAAATCCATCCAACTGGCACTATGGACAGGCGGATTACAAACACGCCAAAATCCGTCATCCCCTAGGCGAAGTGGTCAATGCCGAATGGCAGGCCAAACTCAACACCGAAACGCTGCCTCGGGGAGGATATAGCTTTACCCCCGGAGCCAACGCCTATGGAAACAATAATACCTCCGGTGCTTCCTTTAGAATCGTAGTGGATACCGAAGACTGGGAAAAAACCATCGGAATCAACAATCCTGGACAGTCGGGAAACCCCGAAAGCCCCTTTTACAAAAACCTATTTCCCATCTGGGCTAATGATGAATTTGTGGGGATTCCCTTTGCAAAGGAAAGCATACTTAGAAAAAAGGCTGTCCAAGAAAAATTGGAACCGAAAGAATAATATTTACTCAATTCCACATTATTAAATCCCCTCCTGCTCAATCAGGTAAACCAAAGCCGTCATGGCCGCGGCACCTAGCTCGAGCTCGCGTTGATCCACTACTTCAAAAACATCAGCAGGGGTATGATGATAAATAAAATAACGTTGGGAATCGGGATGCAAACCGATCAAAATAGGGCCTTGATCCCGAAGCGGCCCGATATCGGCACCACCTCCAGGCACATCAAATTTCCAGATATTGTAGGGAGTAAAGTGGTCTTTCCAAGCGGCAAGTTTGGTGCGCTGTACATCTGTACCGGAGGAGGAAAAACCCAAGGGCAAAAACCCACCGGCATCAGATTCAATGGCAGCAATATGCCTCTCACCTTTTTCTTTGGCCACCCGGGCATACTCTCTTCCTCCCGCTAATCCATTTTCTTCATTCATCCACATGACCGCCCTTATCGTTCTTTTCGGTTTCCAGCCCAGTTGCTTATAAATCCTCAATACCTCTATCGCCTGCATACAGCCTGCCCCATCATCATGCGCACCCTCACCTACATCCCAAGAGTCCAGGTGTCCACCCACTGCGATGATTTCCTCTGGCATTTCCGAGCCTCTGATTTCACCGATCACATTGTATGAAAGCACCTCTCCCTTCATTTCTCCCTCAGATTTGAGGAATACTTTCAGGTCGGATTGCTCCTGAAGCAATTCACTCAGTAGCTCAGCATCTGCTGTACTAATGGCCAAAGCGGGTATTTCAGGATAATCAGGATTGTATCGTTGATTTCCGGTATGAGGAATCTGATCAATCCGATTGCTCATGGAGCGGACAATCACGCCTTTAGCTCCAAATTTAACCGCCTCTGCAGCTCCTGAGCCTCGCTGACCCACTGCTCCACTGTAGGCTTGAAAGGTATTGATCAGAGTTGGGTCCATTGGCTGATTGAAAAAAACAATTTTACCTCTAGCCCCTTCTCCAAGAGCTTTTAATCCATCGAGTCCTTTGACTTCCACCACATCTCCCAAAAGACCACTTGGTCCTGTCCCTTGCGTATTCCCAAGTGCCAATGCGTTTAATTCCAGCGTGCCCAATTTATTGGAGTTGACGATCTTAACTTCATCCTTGCCTCCACGAACCCAATGCGGAACCATCACCGGCTGTAAATAAACCGTGTCAAAACCATAGCTTTCCATAAGTTGCCTGGTGTATTCCACCGCCGCTGCAGCTTGAGGAGAGCCAGACAATCTGTGCCCGATTTCCTTGCAGAGGTAGCGGAGATTTTCATAAGTATGCCCTTCTGATAGCTCCAGATCAAAAATCGACTTGATTTTCTCTTCATGACTTTGGGCAAAAAGCCCCAAAGGAAATAGGCAAAGTAAAAGGAGTATTTTCTTCATAATGATCGGTTTTATGGGAATAGAATGAAATCTTGGTAAAATTCAAAACTTACTGGGATTAATGGTTAGAATATGCTGTCAACCTGCTTCATCCTGTAGCTTTTGTCGAAGAATGGTACTTTGATCCTCCTCCAATATCCAGCCCATCCCTGCAGCATGTCTACTAGCATCCATGGAATCTTTCATCAGAATAAAGGGTACAGCTACCTTTTCATAATCTTCTTGAAGCCCTGAAAGATCCCTATCCCCAACGGCCCGGATATAAACCCCCTGAATCCGACCCGGGAAGTCCCGGCAAACCTCCAGATAAATCTCCGGATCCTTCTGCCCACTGTCTCCAATTAAAATGAATGGCAAATCAGGATAAGCAGATAAAATATGCTCAGCCTGCTTCAATTTATGATCCCAATGACTCCCGGCTATAAACTGATCCCTTGATAGTCCCAAATCACGCAGCATCAATGGTCCTCTAGGAATCTGGTGAACCGCCATCATTTCCTGAAGAAAATCATAGAGATTCCAAGGGCTACTCGAAACATAAAATATGGGATTGCTATCCTCCCCATCCGAACCTTTTCGAAGTGCATCGTACAAGGCAGCCACCCCTGCAAAGGGAATTCTGGTATGGGCATTCTTGGCAAAGGTGGTTTTCAGCATATCCCAAAGCCTCGTTGCCCCAGTGGGTACGATCGTATCATCTATATCCGAAATGATTCCAAAATCAGCCTTCTTCGAGGGGACATATATCCAGGCGCTCGCTTCTACCTGACCTTGATTTCTGATTGGAGGATTAGGCAGAGAAAGGCTAAGGCTATTCCAACCCGACTCAGGCTTTTTCTTTGGAGAAAACCTGAATTCGAAATAGCCTTCTTCGTCGGTCTTGGCTAAAAGTCTTTCTTCACCCCAAACTAATCGAACATCCACACCGGGAAAAATAACGGTTAAAAACCGCTTTCGCATGGATCGGAAGTTTTCTTTGAATCCGTCCTCCTCATTTGCAGGTGCGATCCCCTTATCCTCCAAAACCCTGCCTGCGAGATAGATTTCCCTTTCACTTCCAAATCCCAAATAGGGTTGAATCTTTGCCTTTTTCACCAGACCAAGCCGAATGCTCATCCATAACTTGGCGTTTGAGACCTGTCGCTTAAAAAAGTAGAGTAAAGGGAGAAGTTTTTTAAAAGGCATTAATCATCAATTTTGAGCTTTGTAATTTTTCTCACAAAATATCGAAAGTCCAATATCCTAATTTTGGAAAAACATTGCTGGTTTGAATTACCTCAGAATAAAATAAACGCTATGAAAAATCTCAGCTGGATATTTCTTTTCTCAATCCTTCTGATAAATGCCTGTAGTACCTCTTCCACAAAAACGGAGAATCAGGTCATCAATTTGGACCCCAAGAAATTCAGCGAATTGAGTCCATCGGGTAAAATTATAGATGTCCGTACTCCTCAGGAAATCGCTCAGGGAAAAATTGAAGGTGCGATAGAAATGGATTATTACAGGCCGGATTTCAAAAGCAAGGTTTTGGAACTTCCTAAGGACAGCCAAATTTTTATTTATTGTGCAGTCGGTGCTCGAAGTAGGGATGCTGCAGAAATGCTTGTAAATGAGGGCTTCACCAATGTGCATCACCTCCAAGGAGGAATCCAAGCTTGGTATCAGCAAGGATTCCCTTTGACTCGATAAAGATGGCCTTCTAGTAAATTGATTCGATTTGATACCGAATCCCATTGAACTCAAAGCTTTCGCCAGACTTCTTGCCTTCCATCACTTTGAAAATAGGGGCCTTCACCGAAATCCCAAAGATTGACTTATCGTTCACCTCCACTTGCTCGATAGAAGTGGAAATAAAAAAGGTCCGCTGATCTGTCACGACGACAGCACCATGTTCAACGTGGGTTTTGGCCTCATTTGGATCCAGATTGTTAAGTGTCTCCAGTTCTTTTTTGAGGAAACTCAATTCGTGCTCTAAACGAACCAACATTTCATTTTGACCACCGCTTCCGCGATGCGCCTGACTGGCAATTTCATCATGGTCGGTGAGATTCTGTCGGATATTTTTGACTTCCTTTTCAAAATCTGAAATAGTCAACTCCTGCTTGATTTGGCAAGCATGAAGAATACTGGCTTTGGATATACGCGTATCACTCATAACTCATTGGGATTAATGAACTCAATTTTAAGCCCAAAACGGCAGAGAAAATATGACATTAATCACCCAGAAGCCTGAATTAAATCGAATGATTGCTTTTGACCTAATTAATCAACTTTCTGATCATCGGCTAAACTGCCAGATTAAAAGCCTACGTACTAGACTAAGCCTAGAGGTTTAGATTATGCCAGCTTCACTCTTCCTACTCCCCGCTTCCCACCAGATAAAAAGAGAAATTATGGCACTTTTCATCATTTCAGAAAATCATATTCAGACAGTACAAATCTCCTCATTCAAATATCTCATGAATTGGCTGGCCTGTCGCGCCATTTGGAAGCCGAATATTGAGCAGCATGGATAGCGTCGGGGCGATATCCGTGATAGTTGCATAGCGGGTACTTGACCCTGCAGCCACGTTCCATCCATAAAAAAGAATCGGAACATGTGTATCATAAGTGTATCCCGTGCCATGAGATGTCCCTCTAGGACCTCCTGTCAACCAACCCGGCTCCAGGATCAGTAGCAAATCTCCTGAAGATTTATGATTATATCCCATCTGCAAAAGCTTTGCCCTCCCGGATCCAAACTCGGTGCTTCGCATGGTGTGAGCCGTATAGACTTCCTTGATCCCTCGGAATCGTAGAAGGAAGTTTGCCAAGTCCTCCTGCATGTCATCCAGATCAATTTCCTTCTCTTGGATCAACTTGTGATTCAAAAAGACCTGATCATTTGACACGTTTTCGATCCAGTCTCCTTCACCATATACATAGTTGCTGTAGCCCATCAGCTGACTTCGGATATAGCCAACATTCACATTCCCAGCAAAGATATTTTCGCTTTCCATGTGAGTGGCAATCTCAGCTACCCCATGATCAGCAGATAGAAAAATCAAGTAGTTACCCTCGCCGTACTCTTTATCCAAAAAGTTGAGAAATTTTTCCATTTCTCGATCAAGTCTAAGATAATTATCCTCCAGCTCCATCGAGGATGGGCCAAAGCGGTGACCGATGTAGTCAGGAGACGAAAAACTAACCGCCAGAAAATCGGTTTCTTCCCCTTTTCCAAGCTTCTCTCCTTCGACCGCCGCATAGGCAAAATCAAAGGTCAAGCTATTTCCAAAAGGAGTCGAAGAAATCATGCCTGCTCCTCCATTATTTTCATTCAGTTTTGAGAGATCGTAAGGGAAAACAGGGGCATCCTTTCCGATAAAAGGTTGCTCAAAATTATTGTCATCATCAATGCTATTCACATAAGTATTCGCTGGAAAAAGGGGCTCCCAAGTCATCTGAAGATACTTTTGTACCTGCTTTTGCTCATTAAATTTCTGAACCCAGCCTGGTAATTTGTCTCCGTAATAAGAAGAGGTCATAAACTCTCCTGACTCACTATCAAACCAGTAAGCATCTCCCAGATGGCCGGCAGGCATACTCGCTCCACGGTCTTTAATAGCAATTCCAACTACTTTAGATCGCTTATTATTTGAAAGGCGCAACTCATCCGTGATGGTGGTACTAAGTAGGTTTCTTGGGCTGATTTGCCCTGCCCGAGGCGTGCCACCTATATTGTAAACAGTAGTATCTTCTGCACAATACACTGATCGCTTAAGCGTTTTCGAATACCAGTTATTGGCTATAATTCCATGAATAGCAGGAGTGGTGCCGGTATAAACAGAAGCATGGCCCGGACCGGTGTAAGTTGGGATATAATTATAATGCCCATTTTTCATCATAAACCCTTCCTTCATCAGTCGCTTAAATCCTCCTTCAGAATATCTGTCAGAAAAGCGATAAAGATATTCTTGACGCATTTGGTCGACGATGATTCCTACGATCAATTTTGGCTTTTCGGACGATTGTTGCGCAAAAGCTCCTAAAGAGACAGACAGGAAGAACGTGAGAAAGAATTTGGAGATGATTTTCATTCTTTTGGGTTTTTTAACGCCACAAAGATAAGGATATAGATACATCTGCATATTAACACTTTGTTAAATGGACAAAAGCCTACATCTTAGGCTTGTTAGATATACTTATTATGAAAACATACTTTCTCTCTTTTTTATTTCTTTTGGTTTCCTCTCTCTCATCGGCACAGTCATATTTTGATGACGGGCTGAGCGCCGAATGGCACCGACAGCGGAGAGATGCTTTGCGAGAGCTTATGCCCGCAAATAGCATGGCAATCCTCTTCAATAATCCGGTGAAGAATCGATCCAACGATGTAGACTTTATTTATCACCCCAATACCGATTTTTATTACCTGACCGGGTTTCGTGAGCCAAACTCAGCTTTGATTATTTTCTCCGAAAAGCGCATGATCGATGGCATGGAAACCGATGAGATCATTTATGTCCAGCCGAGAGACCCAAGGTCAGAAATGTGGAACGGAAAACGTCTAGGAACAGAAGGCGTGCAGGAAATCTTAGGCTTTCAAGCGGTTTTTCTTTTTGATGACTTCGGGAAAAAGCCGGTGCTAAATGCCGGAGATTTTGACAAAATTTTATCCATGGATTTAGGCGCTGAAATAGAGGGAAGCAGTGCAAATGCACCCTTGCGACGCATGATTGCTGATTTTAAAAAAAATGCAAACTACCCGAGCGACAAAAGCCCTGTTTCACTTCAGATGTATGATTTGATTCGGGCTACTGATATCGAAAATTCCGCCAATGTAGCACAAATCATCGGTCGCTACCGCCAACGCTATCCGGAAGTGGAAAATGATGAAATCCTTCGAAATTTTGTCGAGGCAGACAGCCCTGAAAAACGAATGGAAGTGAAATCCAAGATTCCCGCAAGCAAAACAGACCTTTTTGCCTTATCCCAGATGATGGATGTCCTACGAGAAGTCAAAACAGCCGAGGAAATTGCCTTGCTCCGAAAAGCGGTTAAAATCTCAGCTATTGGCCAAATCGAGGTGATGAAAGCTGCAAAGCCTGGCATGTCAGAGCGTGAAGTTCAGGGAATCCATGAATTTATCTACAAGCGCTATGGTGCAGAAGGAATCGGCTATCCGTCTATTGTAGGTGCAGGTAATAATGGTTGCATTCTGCATTACATCGACAATGATATGAAGCACATGAGCGAACGCCTGATCCTGATGGACCTAGGAGCTGAATGGCGTGGCTATACCGCTGATGTCACGCGTACCATCCCTGTCAATGGGACTTTCACCCCAGAAGAAAAAGCCATCTACGAACTCGTCCTAAAATCGCAAGAGGCAGGAATAGCCCTCTGCAAACCTGGAGTGGACTTTTCAGAAATCGGCCAAGTGACCCGAAACATCATCAACGAGGGACTTGCCGAACTGGGCATTATCAAAAAGGGTGAGCGTCACAACTATTTTCCCCATGGAACCAGTCACCATCTGGGCTTGGATGTACATGACCGAGGAGGATATGGAGCCCTGAAAGAAGGGGTTGTTTTGACCGTTGAACCAGGCATATACATTCCTGAAGGCAGCGATTGTGATCCTAAGTGGTGGGGCATAGCAGTAAGAATCGAGGATGACATCCTAGTCACTCAGTCAGGTCCTGAGAATCTTTCCAAAGACGCTCCACGCACTGTTGCAGACATCGAGCAAATGATGAAAATCCCGAGTATTCTGGAAAATTGGGTGCTACCTGATTTAGACTGATGCTTGAATCCTCCCGCAAAGGTTGAAGGAGCAAAGATTAGTTTTAAAAACACATTAAAGGTAGACCTAGAAACCAGATCTAAAATTTACTTTAACCAGAGTGATGATCAAACAAGTCTATTTATTTGTAAATTTAAAATCAAAGCATTAAAAAGGTTTTTCCTTTATAATGACTCGCTCATCAAGTAAAACCTGAAATAGCATTTGAATTTAATGGAATACAATGAAAATGAAATTTCAAAGATTGTCCTAGATACGGCTTTTGAGGTTTACTTTAAACTTGGGCCAGGTTTGCTTGAATCAATTATGAGCAAATTTTGGCGATAGAGCTTAAAAACAAAGGCTTGAAAATAGAGACTCAAGTACCAATACCAGTATTTTGGAAAGGTAATGAAATAGGAACTGCTTATCGCGCAGATATCCTGATCGAAAGAAAAGTACTTATCGAGCTGAAATCAGTAGAAAAAGTTCTTCCAGTTCATCCAAAGCAATTGAAAACGTATTTAAAAGTACTGGATTTAAAGCTGGGCCTACTTATAAATTTTAATGAGGCTAAGTTTGTTAATGGAATTGTGCGGGTAGTCAATGGCCTCAAAGATCCAAGTTAAAAGCTCCTTATTAGAAAACTTTTTTTCTTTGCTTTCTTTGCGGGAGACTCCTAGTCTCGTCTATTCAGATCACCCCGCTTAATCGACCGAATGAATTGAGCCCAAGCAAATGGATCTAGGAGACGCAATGGCCTTGGCCCGTAGAGATCCTGATTTTGTTGCATCAGGCCTTGTTGGAAGTAGCGGAAGTTTTCATTCCCCGAAGCTGGCATCATTTCAGCAGCTCGTAAAAGCATCTCTGGGCTCATATTTGAGCCACTGATGGTCATTGGATCTACCACAGACATTGCCAAAACCGCCTCTTTGAATTCTTTTTCCGAAGGATATGGCATAACTTCTATTTCCTCCAAAGCAATCTCATCCAATTCCATCGTCAAAATCAAGCTAATCCGGTCATCCTCCATATTCTCCGGAACCTTATAAGTTTGTCTTTTCAAACCAATAAAGCTGAAGACCACACTATCGCCTTCCAAAACAGGCATTGAAAAATATCCAAAGCGACCACTACTCGTTCCCCGACCTTTCTTAGGAACATAAATATTTACTCCTGGAACAGCATCTGTGCTATCAGCATTGAGGATGATACCGGAGAGTTGGACTACCTTTCGCTCGCGTTGATCTTGGGCATGAACCCATCCACTAGCCAAAAGCGAGAAACAAATGATAAGAAAAGAAGGTAGAAGTAGCTTTTTCACAAATAAAGAAACCAAATTGATGGACGAAAGTTGCCAAATGAAACGCACAACTCCTGAAAGTTCGGTTGATTTTTTAATTTCACCAGCAAATCGCTGTTAAAATTGCTCAAATGAGACTCAAAAATATAAGTTTAAATTATGGATTGCGAATTTTTAAAGCGTTAAGTGAGGAAGCGAGAGTCCGCATCATTCATTTGTTGCTTTTAAATAAGGAGCTGAGTATCTCTGATTTGGAGTTAATTCTGGATTTTACCCAGACCAAAACCAGTCGTCATCTCATCGGTCTGAAAAATGCTGGACTTCTCGGTAGTCGGCGTGTAGATCAATGGGTATTTTATTACATCCTGGAAGAATACCTCGAAATCATTCAGCAGATTTTTAAGTTTATTCAAAAGGATCCCAACTTGCTGAAAGATCAGGAGACCTTTGAAATCCTCAAATCCAATCGTGAGCTGGCGATCAATAAAATTCAAAACAACCAATACAGACGATAAACCCATTGAAAACTTACCAACACCTCTTCTTCGACTTAGATCATACGCTGTGGGACTATGATCGAAATGTCAGTGAATCCCTGCAAGAACTTTATGAAATCTATACCTTAAAGGAATTGGGTATCCCAACATTCGAAAAGTTTTTCGAAGCTTTTCATGCTGTCAATTTCAAACTCTGGGACTGGTACAATATTGGGAAAATCGACAAAATCAATCTTCGTAAGGAACGCTTTCCAATGATTTTTTCCCATGCAGGAGGTCGCGTAGATGCGATCCCCCTGGAATTTGAAGAGGACTTTATGCATCGAACTTCAAGCAAGCCACATGTTTTCCCCTATTCGAAGGAGATTTTAACCTACCTAAAAGAAAAATATCGAGTCCATGTCATCACCAATGGATTTAATGAATCCCAAGCGAAAAAGATGAAGTCCTCGGGTTTGGATGTGTTTTTCGAGCTGGTGGTCACCTCAGAGACCACAGGCCATAAAAAGCCAGATGTTCGAATTTTTGAATATGCATTGACTGAGCTGAAAACACACCCTGAACATTGTCTGATGATTGGTGACAATCCCAACTCGGACATCTTAGGTGCTCAGCAGGCTCAGATCGATCAGGTTTATTTCAACCCTGAGGGAAAAACCATAGCCCTCACCCCTACTTATGAAATCAGACATTTGCGAGAGCTTGAGCAGCTTTTGTAAGTAAAATCACGGCCCGTTTTGACGGGAAAGCTTATCTTTGGCGCATCAGAATCACATAAACTCCAAATAGTATGTTAAAAGGATTTTTCAATGTCCCCACTCCCGTCAATGAGCCGGTAAAGTCTTATGCTCCGGGAAGTCCTGAGCGAAAAGAATTGCAGGCGATGTTGAGCGAATTACGGGCTAAAGAAATTGACGTCCCGATGTATATCGGAAGCGAGGAAGTCCGCACTGGCAAAACCCGTCCAATGTCTCCTCCACATGATCATCAGAAAGTATTAGGCCACTTTCATGAAGGAGATGCTTCCCATGTAGAGCAGGCAATTAACGCTGCTTTGGGAGCCAAAGAGGCATGGGAAAACCTGGAATGGGAACAACGAGCAGCTATTTTCCTGAAAGCAGCAGACCTTTTGGCAGGTCCTTATCGCGCCAAAATCAATGCAGCCACCATGCTTGGTCAGTCGAAAAATGCCTTTCAAGCAGAAATAGATTCTGCCTGTGAATTCATAGACTTTTTGAGGTTCAATGTGAAATACATGACTGAAATCTATTCCCAGCAGCCGCCAGTGTCTGGAAATGGCGTTTGGAATAGAGTAGAACAGCGTCCTTTGGAAGGCTTTGTTTTTGCTTTGACTCCCTTCAACTTTACAGCCATTGCCGGGAATCTACCTACTTCTGCAGCCATGATGGGAAATACCATCGTATGGAAACCAGCCTACACGCAGATTTACTCAGCGAATGTGTTGATGGAGGTTTTCAAGGAAGCTGGAGTTCCTGACGGCGTGATCAACTTGATTTACGTAGACGGCCCAACAGCTGGTGAGGTGATTTTCAAACATCCGGACTTTGCGGGAATTCACTTTACAGGTTCTACCGGCGTATTCCAGCACATCTGGAAAACTATCGGAGAAAACATCAAGCTCTACAAATCTTACCCTAGAATCGTGGGCGAGACAGGAGGAAAAGACTTTGTCTTGGCTCATAAGTCTGCAGATGCAAAAGCAGTGGCGGTTGGATTGGTGAGAGGGGCTTTCGAGTACCAAGGCCAAAAGTGTTCTGCCGCTTCCCGTGCTTACATCCCGTCCAACCTTTGGGAAGATGTGAAAAAGTACATGCTGGAAGATCTAGCTTCGCTCAAGATGGGTGGTACGGAAGACTTCACCAATTTCATCAATGCGGTCATCGATGAAAAGGCCTTTGACAAAATTGCCAAGTACATCGACAATGCAAAAGCAGCCGATGGTGTTGAAATCATCGCTGGAGGAAACTACGATAAGTCTAAAGGCTACTTCATCGAGCCTACCGTCATCCTAAGCCAGGATCCGATGTATACGACCATGTGTGAAGAGATTTTCGGTCCGGTTTTGACTATTTATGTTTACAATTCCGAGCATTTCGAAACCGTATTGGAATTGGTGGATCAGACTTCTCCGTATGCTTTGACAGGTGCTGTATTCTCTCAAGACCGCTATGCGATCGAATTGGCTACGCAAAAGCTAAGAAACGCAGCCGGTAACTTCTACATCAATGACAAGCCAACAGGGGCCGTAGTTGGTCAGCAGCCATTTGGCGGAGCTAGAGCATCTGGAACCAATGATAAAGCAGGTTCCATGATCAACTTGCTACGTTGGGTGTCTCCTCGCACGATCAAGGAAACCTTTGTATCTCCAAAGGACTACCGATATCCGTTTTTGGGGAAAGACTAAAAAATGCTCAATGAGCAATGATCAAATTCAATTTTCAAGAGCCTCGGCTCCGATAAAATCGGGATCGGGGCTTTTTTAATACCCCAATCTTCTCTTTTTAAATAAAAAAAGGCTGAATCACTCCAGCCGCTTTATTGACCTTTGAGGTTTTAAATAACCTCGAAGGTCTCACTAACAAATATATTTTTGACCTAAATATGGATTTAGTTAACTTGTTGTTTTAAAGATCAATGTCAAAACTTCAACTTTTATGACTGATCCATTTTTCCCAGAAGAATTTTACCATGTTTATTCCAGAACTATTGGAGAGGAACTTCTTTTCCGGACTGAAGAAAACTGTATTTACTTTCTTAAAAAATATCAAACTCATTGCTCAACTCACTTTTCAACATTAGCCTACTGTTTATTACCCAATCATTTTCACTTTTTGATTCGAGTAAAAGAAATTACCGAACCAGAAGTTGCTTTAAGTGCTTTTTCAAACTTTTTGAATGGCTACGCTAAAGCATTTAATAAGCTTTATGACCGACACGGAGGATTATTTCAACGCAAATTCAAAAGAAAACGAATCGATAAAGAAAGCTATCTATCTCAAGTCATAATTTATATTCATCGAAATCCTCAAAAGCACGGAATAGTAGAAGATTTTAAAAAATGGAGGTTTTCATCCTACCAAGCCATCATCTCTCAAAAACCCACCCAAATCGACCGAGATTTTGTAATTGAATGGTTTGGAGACCTTGAGCAATTCCGAAAAACACATCACTTGGAAAACGTTTCAAATTTTCCAGAGGAGCTTTCCCTTGAATAGAATAAGGATTAAAAATCTCAAAAAAACTCGAAGGATTTCTCTAGAGGAAATCTTCGAGGCTTTGAGTTGAAAATGTGAAAGGAAAATAAAACCTTCGAGGTCTTGAAGACCTCAAAGGTTAATTAGGTATACATCGCTCCATTCACATGAAGCACCTGTCCGGAGATGTAAGTACTCATATCGGAACCCAAGAAAACACAGGCATCCGCAATTTCCTCCGGCTTGCCACCGCGTTTCATTGGGATCGCATCTCTCCAGCCCTGAACTGTCTTTTCATCCAAAACCTCGGTCATTTCAGTCTCGATAAATCCAGGTGCTATGGCATTACAACGGATATTCCTTGAACCCAATTCCAAAGCGACGGATTTGGTGAAGCCGATGATTCCAGCCTTGGAGGCTGCATAGTTGGCTTGACCAGCATTGCCTTTGGCACCGACTACAGAAGTCATGTTGATGATAGAGCCGGACTTGGCTTTCATCATGGTGCGGGTTGCGGCTTTGACCGTATTGAAACAAGACTTCAGGTTGACATTCATGATTTCATCCCAAGACTCCTCAGTCATTCGCATCAAAAGATTATCTCGGGTGATTCCAGCATTATTAATCAGGATATCCAAAGACCCAAAATCTGCCACAACACTATTTACCAAATCTTCAGCAGCTTTGAAATCAGAAGCATCAGATCGATATCCTTTGGCTTTGATCCCAAATTCAGCCAGTTCAGCTTCCAAAGCTTGACCTTTTTCGACCGAAGAAAGATAGGTGAATGCGACATTTGCCCCTTCTTGAGCATATTTGATGGCAATGGCTCTCCCGATTCCCTTGGAGGCACCGGTGATCAATGCAGTCTTTCCTGAAAGTAATCCCATAAATTCTATTTTTTGATTGGTCAAAAATATAAAAAAAGCCAGTAGTAATCCTTCCCTAAACCGAGCAAATCGATCTCCTTCATTTTTAAACCTTGAAAAACAAGCAAATATCTACTCAGACAAAATTAATCATCTGTAAATAACCACTTTAACGAAAGGAATTTTCGAAAATTGACTTTCCGAGGCCCTAGAGGCGGATTTAATAGCGTTTTCAAGCTTTTGAGTAGATTTTTTTCTGAAACCAAAAGGCCTATTTTTGCATAGTTTCAAAATTGTAACAAACTCAAGAAAATATGTCTTCATCAAAATTTGATCTGATCGTATTGGGAAGCGGACCTGGAGGCTATGTGGCTGCCATTCGTGCATCCCAACTCGGACTGAAAACTGCTATCATAGAAGCTGAGGAGCTGGGTGGAATCTGCCTCAACTGGGGTTGTATCCCAACAAAGGCCCTTTTGAAGAGTGCACAGGTATTCGAATACATCAATCACGCCAATGACTATGGAATCAGCGTCAAAGATGCTTCGGCCGACTTCACAGGAATGGTTAAGCGTAGCCGAAACGTAGCCGACGGCATGAGTAAGGGTGTTCAGTTTTTGATGAAGAAAAATAAAATTGAAGTGATTGCTGGCTGGGGCAAAATCCAACCTGGTAAGAAAGTAGAGGTTACAGATAAGGACGATAAAAAGACCGTTTATTCAGCCGATCATATCATCATTGCTACCGGTGCTCGATCTAGAGAATTGCCTTCTATGCCTCAAGATGGCAAGAAAATCATCGGCTACCGAAAAGCTATGACTCTAGAGAAACAGCCCAAGAAAATGGTTGTTGTGGGTTCAGGTGCAATCGGAGTTGAGTTTGCTTATTTCTATAATTCTATTGGCACGGAAGTAACAATCGTAGAATACATGGATCGAATCGTCCCTGTAGAAGACGTAGAAGTTTCTAAGGCTTTGGAAAAAATCTACAAGAAAGCAGGGATGAAAATCATGACTTCCTCCGAGGTAACTGGCGTGGATACGAAGGGCGCCGGATGTAAGGTAAAAGTAAAAACTGCCAAAGGCGAGGAGACGCTAGAATGTGATGTAGTGCTTTCTGCAGCTGGAGTAGTCTCTAACCTAGAAAATGTCGGTCTGGAAGATGTAGGAATTCTAGTAGACAAAGGCAAAATCAAAGTCGACGAATATTACAAAACCAACATGCCTGGCTACTATGCCATCGGTGATGTGGTTTCCGGACCTGCATTGGCTCACGTAGCTTCTGCCGAAGGGATTATTTGTGTAGAAAAGATTGCAGGCCATCATCCTGAGGCTTTGGACTACAACAATATCCCTGGTTGTACTTATTGCTCTCCTGAGATTGCTTCCGTTGGTTATACAGAAGCGAAGGCTAAGGAAGCAGGCTACGAAGTGCGAGTTGGTAAGTTCCCATTCTCTGCCTCCGGCAAGGCTTCAGCAGCTGGCGCAAAAGACGGATTTGTAAAATTGGTATTTGACAAAAAATATGGTGAGCTTCTAGGCGCACACATGATAGGAGCCAATGTGACCGAAATGATCGCTGAAATCGTCGCAATCCGTAAGCTGGAAACTACAGGACATGAATTGATCAAAACAGTTCACCCTCACCCAACTATGTCTGAAGCGGTGATGGAAGCCGCAGCAGCAGCTTATGATGAAGTGATTCACCTCTAAAAAAGTTTTAGCAAAATTACACCGGATCAAAACAATTGGTCCGGTGTTTTATTTTTCTCATATTCATAGACAATTATTTTGGAGGAAAAGGAACTAATACTGGGATTACGCGAAAGAGACCGCAAGACGGTAGAGTATTTATATGAAAAATACTCGAGAGCTCTTTTTGGAGTAATCCTTCGCATCATCAATGATCGGGATTTGGCTGAGGAAGTCTTTCATGATGCCTTTGTAAAAATCACCCAAAAAATCGATTCATACGACGAGTCAAAAGGGCGACTATATACCTGGATGGCAAACATCTGCAGAAACTCGGCTATTGATAAATTGCGATCCAAAGAAATCTCTCAATCCAGTAAGACCAATACTATTGATGACTTCGTATATGGTCTCGAAGGAGGTGCTCAGACCCAGGAGAAAATAGATGGTATCGGTGTGAAGGAACTGATGGATCAACTCAACACAGACCAAAAGTTCATCATTGAGTATATTTACTTTCAGGGATATACCCACTCGGAGATTGCAGAGGAATTTGACATACCCTTAGGGACAGTCAAATCCAGGCTACGGGCAGCCCTTCAGGTTTTAAAAAAGAATATTGAAAGAATTTAGCGTGAACACCCAAGAATATATCGAATCAGGCAAGCTGGAGCTCTTCCTAATCGGAGAGCTGAACGAGCGTGAGCGGGAGGAGGTCATCGCTATGGCTAAAGCCCACCCTGAGATTCAGCAGGAATTAGATTCCTTGGAGGAGGCTATGTTTTCTTTGGATGAACTGACGGGAGTCGAGCCTTCCATTCAGACAAAAGAAAAAATCTTCGCCACTCTTGATGAAGATCTTCAAGAAAGGAAAATTCCTACTCCAACGGCAGCTCCTAAGGAAACCAAAACGGTCAAAATGACTCCTTGGAAACCTTTTGCTGTGGCGGCATCATTGGTGGCTGTATTGGCCAGTGCGGCGGCAATTTATTTTGCCGGAAAATTCTATGAAACTGATCAGAAGTTTGTCGCCTTGCAACAAGAACAGGCCGTTTTGGCAGATAATCTGAATCAGGTAAAGCAAGAATTTGAGCAAACAGATTCTCGTTTGGACCGCTTGGTTGCGGGTGATTTCAGACGTATCGAAATGGTCGGAGAAAGCTTTGACATGCAAAAAGATGCGAAGGTGGATGTCTTTTGGGATCAATCTCAGCAAGAGGTCTTCATCGCGGTCAACAGGCTAAACTCACTCAGCGCTTCATTTGACTACCAGCTTTGGGCAATAGGCCCGGATGGTCCGGTAGGAATCGGCATCGTGGACCCTTCACAGCCATTCAGCTTACAGCAAATGAGTGCAGTAGCCGAAGCAGGTGCATTTGCTATCACCATCGAACCCAAAGGCGGGTCAGAATCGCCGACTCTGGAAAAACTGGTGGTTTTGGGCGAAGTGGCCTAAAATCTCAAAAAAATTATAGAAGCCCGTTTTGAACAAAAACGGGCTTTTTTCTTGATTTTTCCGAACTTATACGCTCCTGAACCTATTTATCATTTCGCAAATGGAACTACAGCTCTCCACACCCGCACTTCTTTTTTCAGCCATTACGCTATTGATGTTGGCTTTCACCAATCGATTTTTGGCAATAGCGAGTCTTATCCGTGGTTTGCACAAAAAATTCAAAGAGAGTCCGGATGAAGAAAAACTGGTAGTTGAGCAGCTGCATAATCTGCGTAGAAGGCTTTCTCTGATCAAAAACATGCAGCTATTCGGGATTTTCAGCTTTTTGCTTTGCGTGACCTGTATGTTTTTGCTCTTTCAGGGATATACTATCGCTGCTAATTGGGTTTTTGTGGGAAGCATGGGATCCTTGTTGATTGCTTTGGCACTCTCATTAATTGAAATTCAAATCTCCACAAAGGCACTCAATCTTGAGTTATCCGATATGGAAGATGTATTTGCGAAGCGGAGTAGCACATTGGACACCTTTTTCAGAAAGGAAAATAAAAAAGAATAAAAAAAACTCAGTCAAAAAAATCCGCCAAATCACCCCCATTTGGATTCGAATCGTCTCTTAAAAAAAGAGATAAAAAAAATAATTCATCACCGTGATGACCATCAAAAAGACGCTTAACCAAATAACCTTTTTAAGGAAAGTTTTCAGTACCATTTGGACATTTTGATTACTGATTAAGGAACAAAAGTATCCCGCTGAAATTTAAAAAAAACAGCAAATGAGAATTTGAGAAGAACTGTTGAGAAAGCGTAAGCTTTGGTCTAGAATCTGCTGATCAAAGCGATCTCAATACCTGAATGAGTTGATCTTTCTTGCGGGTAGCAAGCGGTAATGTCGCTCCGTCTTTCATCCGAATCGTACCGCCGTCACGTTTATCGTAATGATCAAAAAATGATAAATTGATCAAGTGAGATTGATGAGAGCGAAAAAAACCTGAGGGCTCCAATAATTCAGCATACTCTTTTAGAGTTCTGGAAATTAATAGTTTACGCCCATCTCTCAGAAAAAACCGAGTGTAATTATCCTCGGATTGACATCGCAAAATGTCAGAGACTTGTACCAAATAAATATTATCAGAGTCAGAGAGCACCAATTGCTGAAGTTTCTCAGCGTGCTGAATTACTTCAGCCTCTTGGATTTGCATCTTTTGTAAGGGCGGGTGTTTTCGTACTTTTTCGATAGCCTCTTCAAGATCATCGGGATCCACCGGCTTTAGCAGGTAATCGATGGCACTTACCCGAAAAGCCCGAATAGCATAGCCATCATGCCCAGTCACAAAGATCAACCTGAAACCAGGTTCTTTAAAACGATTGAGCAAATCGAAGCCTGTACCGTCTGCCATTTCGATGTCTAAAAATACCAGATCAGGAGAGTGCGTGGTTATTGCAATTTCTCCGGAATTCACTCCTTCTGCCTCACCAACGATCTCTATATCAGGAGCTACTTCATTGAGAAGCAATCTCAGATTTTCTCTTACATGAGCATGATCATCAATAATTAGCGCTCTCATGAATTAGTAGTTTTTGGAAAAAGGGACAAGAAGGACAACCTCTGTACCCTGTAGCCCTTTTTCAGATAAATCTGTGACTTTTAATTGAATTTGATTCTTAAGCTTCCGGTTATAGTTTTCAATTCTTTCTCCAATGATGGAGGTAGCCAAGGATTGATGCCTGCTAGAAGGCTTCACTGTAGCTTTGATTCCCAGTCCATTGTCTTTAATTCTCACTTGCACATATTCATTTACCAATGAAAACTCTAACTCAATTTTACCGTCTTGGTTTTGAATTCCATGTTGGATGGCATTTTCTACGAAAGGCTGCACAAACATTGGAGGAATTTCATATGTCTGTGAATCCAAAGGCGGAAGACAAGAGATTTGAAAATCAAATTCCTTTTGACTGAGGTTTTTTTGGACCTCTAGATAATTTTCAAGCATTCCTATTTCTTCCTCCAAAGGAATGTATTCTTCTCGTGAGTTTTCCAGCACCTGCCTCATGAGTTTGGAAAACTTACCTAAATAGTAGGAGGCTTTCTTTGACTCGGAGTTTAGCATATAGTTTTGGACCGAAGAGAGCGCATTGAAAATAAAATGCGGGTTGAGTTGGGATCGCAAAAAGCGTTGCTCAATCTCAGACATTTTTGCCTCCGCCCTGATTTTTTTCCGAAGATAAATGCTATATCCCAAGCCAATCAATAATATGGTTCCAACTATTGAAAGAAAAAGTAACTGATTTTTCTGTGTGAGCTCAAGACTTTGAATTTCATTTTCTTGGGAAAGCGCCAGAATCTCAGCTTCTTTCTTTTCAGTTTCATATTGAGCTTTCAATTCTTCGATAGTTTGTGCCTTCTCCAAGGAAAAGATACTATCCCTGATATTTTGCCATTTTTTGAAAGAATTTAAAGCAAGGGAAAAATTCCCGCGTCGCTCATAAAGCTTACCGAGTCCTCGATACCCATCTTCCAAAAGGGGCAAAGCCTGAATTTCCTCAGCTAAAGCGATTCCATCCCGAAAATACTTTTCAGCTTCTTGATAGCGCCCCTGCCCTGAATAAACGTCTGCCATACCCAACATGATAGTCCCTACATTTCGGGTAAAACCACCTTTCTGAGCAATTTCCAAAGCAATGATGTATTCAGATTCGGCACGATTCAGATCATTTTTAGAAAAATAAACCGAGCCCAAATTACTTTTGGCCATCATCACCCCTACTTGTAAATCTGCCTCCCGGCTGACTGCTTCCACCTTCTCAAAAGCCTGCAAAGCCTGATCATAATCACCCAAATTATCATAGGCTGAGCCAAGATTATTATAAAGAATGGCTAATTGCTGGAAGTTTGATGTATTTTGAGAGGCAATTTGTATGGCATCCAAATATACCTCGATGGCTTTTTCGACTTCTCCGGTTCGGTTGTAAATGATACCCAGATTATTGTAGACCGAAAGCAAGCCTTCAGACTGATCTTCATTTTGGAGATACACTCGCTCCGCCGCCAGAACATACTGCAAGGCTTGATTTAGATTCCCAACCTGGAGGTAGTATGCACCTAGCGAATTATTAGCTAAAGCCTCTCCCTTGGGAAAGGAGATTTCTTGTGATATTTCAAGAGCCTTTCTGGCATAATCAAGTCCACCCTGCTCCTCTGTAAATGTACTTGCTTCGCAAAGCTCAATCAGAAGTAGGACATAGGCAGAATCTTTTTCCTCCTGCGCATCAAGACTAGCCTTGAGGCTATCTACCCGGTTAACCTGTGCCTGAGCAAGGCAAACGGTCCAAAAAAAAGCAAAGGAAATCCAGCAGCGCAGCAGCATTGCAATAGTTGGTTTAAAGGAAAGGGGTGCTAGTCAAAAGGTGATTTTAAATCGCCTATGAAAATGGGGAATGATCTTCAAATCAAGAAATATTTTCTTCAGGATTATTCTAAAAGTTTTTATTCGAAGCCCTAAACCACCTTTTCTAAAATTTCTCTTTAATAAATGAGACCATTTTGTTCTATTTGAAAAAAAACTAAAGCATGCGAGTATTTATACCCTCTTGGTGTATTTTAACGGCACTTATCTTCATTTCCTGTGAATCCAATTCTCAAAAGAATGAAGTACCCGAGAACCAAGAAAGTGAATCTACACACCGAATTCAGGTGTCCAGTCTTTCCGAGACAAAAGATTTTTATACCTGGACATCTGATCGAATACCGCTAGTCTCTGCTCATCGAGGTGGACCTTATCCTGGCTTTCCTGAAAATGCGATCGAGACCTTCGAAAATGTCCTAGAATACACCCCTGCCATTATTGAATTAGATGTAGCTATGACTCAGGACTCCGTTTTAGTACTGATGCATGACGATGATTTGGATCGGACGACCAACGGAACGGGGAAAGTGAATGAAGTTACTTATGACTACATCCAAACGTTGTTTTTGGAAGACAATGAGGGAAAGCTCACTGAATTCAAAGTTCCTACTTTGGAAGAGGCACTTATTTGGTCTAATGGAAAAGCCCTACTCACAGTTGACATCAAGCGATCTGTACCTTTTGAAAAAGTGGTAGAAGAAGTGAGGGAAACGGAAAGTGAAGCTCACGCAGCATTAATTTCCTATACCTTTCCCGCTGCCAAAAAGCTTAATATCCTTGCTCCTGAGCTCATGCTTTCGGTGACCATCCGAAATGAAGAAGAAATCAAAAGACTAGAAGAAACCGGTATTCCCTGGGATCGGGTTATTGCTTTCACCGGGGTGGCTGAAAGACCCAAGTCCTTCAATGAAGCCCTTCATGAAAAAGGAGTTTTTACCATTTTGGGTACTTTAGGCAACCTAGATCGAAGCGCAGTGGCAAGGGGAGATGAGTTGTATTTGAATTTTGTGAATAACGGAGCGGATATTTTAGCAACGGACCGACCCATCGAAGCAGCGAAGGCCATTCAAACCCTTCACCCAGAAAGCAGTTCCAAATCCAAGTATTTCACCCATGTTGATTGATTTAAGAAGTGATACGCTTACCCAGCCCACACCGGGCATGAAAGAAGCGATGTTTGCAGCCCCAATAGGCGACGATGTTTTTGGAGAGGATCCAACTGTCAATGCCTTGGAGGAAAAAATCTCCAAGCTATTTGGTATGGAAGCGGCACTCTACTGTCCCTCCGGCACCATGACGAATCAGATTGCGATTCGTCTTCACACTCGGATTCAGACAGAAGTAATTTGCCACAAATATTCCCACATCTATCTCTATGAGGGGGGTGGGATCATGGCCAATTCCCTAGCCTCAGTCAAATTGCTGGATGGGAATTTGGGAAAAATCACCGCAGCCCAGATTGCCGAATCCATCAATCCGGATGATGTACATGCCCCGGAGACAACCTTGGTTTCTCTGGAAAACACCATGAACAAAGGAGGTGGAAGCATTTATACCTTGGACGAAATCAAACCAATCCATTCACTTTGTCAACAAAAAGGCATTAAGCTTCACTTGGATGGTGCGCGATTTTTCAATGCACTGGTCGAGACTGGAGAAAGTGCAGCGGACTGGGGGGCACATTTTGATACCATCTCCATCTGCTTGAGCAAAGGATTAGGCTGCCCAATAGGATCTGTTTTATTGGGATCTAAGGCAGATATCAAGCAGGCACGGAAAGTTCGAAAAGTATTTGGTGGCGGAATGCGACAGGCAGGATTCCTGGCTGCAGCTGGTATTTATGCCTTGGACCATCATATTGAAAGACTGAAGGAAGATCATGCCCGAGCTAGGATGTTGGGAGAGATGCTTAGCAAATCCCCTTTCGTTTCAGAAATACTGCCAGTAGCTACAAACATTGTGATCGCCAGACTAGAGAATACAAGCCCTGAGGAATTCATGAAGAAGCTGGCGGATCAAAATATCAAATCCGTGAAATTCGGAAAAGACCTAGTTCGATTTGTAACTCATTTGGATTTTGGAGACGATCACTTGGAGGAATTTGGAAAAAGAATTCAGAATATCTAGCAGACAGTATTTGACTTTATTCAAAACGAATCAGGCCTGAAAAGGCCTTTTTTTATGCTATTTTGCGATTCTCAAAGGAATAAATAAACCTGAAAGTAATTAAATATCGATACTCGATACTTTCTAATTTCTTATCTCTAATCTCTTGCTTCTACGAAAATGAATTCTACCCCCCTTGCCGAGCGAATGCGTCCTACCAGATTGGAAGACTTGATTGGTCAGGAGCATTTGTCCTCTCCCAGCTCTTTTTTGTATAAAGCTATCAAGTCCGGAAATGTACCTTCCCTGATCCTTTGGGGACCTCCCGGGGTGGGAAAAACAACCATCGCCAATATCATTGCCAATGAGATTAAGGCTCCTTTTTATACCCTTAGCGCGATAAGCTCAGGCGTAAAAGACATCCGAGAAGTCATCGAAAAGGCCAGGTTTCAGATGGGGGTAGTGCTTTTTATAGATGAAATCCACCGCTTCAATAAATCTCAACAGGACGCCTTATTGGGAGCTGTGGAAAAGGGAATAATCCGATTGATCGGTGCCACCACAGAAAACCCTTCCTTTGAAGTTAATTCTGCCCTTCTTTCCCGTTGTCAGGTTTTCACCCTGAATCCATTAGGTAGATCCGAAATGGAGGCCATGATGCAGCAGGCTTTGAAAAAAGATGTGGACCTAAAAAAGATCCAAGTCGAGCTTCAGGAAACCGATGCTCTGCTTCGTATTTCCGGAGGGGATGGCAGAAAGCTGCTCAACCTTTTAGAAATCGTAATCGATGGGATCAATGAAAATCCCTGTGTGATCACGGATGAAAAAGTCATGCAGATCGCTCAACAGAAAGTAGCACTTTACGACAAATCAGGGGAGCAACATTACGATATTATTTCGGCTTTTATCAAATCCATCCGAGGCTCTGATCCAAATGCAGCCGTTTATTGGCTAGCACGAATGATCGAAGGAGGTGAAGATGTGAAGTTCATCGCTCGCAGATTGGTGATTTTAGCAACTGAAGACATCGGCAATGCCAATCCCAACGCCCTGCTTTTAGCCACCAACTGTTTTGAAGCTGTGAAAATCATTGGCTATCCGGAAGCAAGAATTATCCTTTCTCAGTGTGTGACTTATTTAGCGAGTTCTCCAAAAAGCAATGCCGCTTATCTTGCCATCAACCAAGCCCAAGCCTTGGTCAAGGAAACCGGCAATCTCTCTGTCCCGCTACATCTCCGAAATGCCCCAACGAAGCTGATGAAGGACCTGAACTATGGCAAAGCCTATAAATACTCGCATGATTTTCCCGGCAACTTTGTTGAGCAGGAGTTTTTACCCGATGAGATTCAAGACACTAAGTTTTACGAACCAGGAGAGAATGCCCGAGAAAATGAATTGAGGAGATACCTATCCGGAAAATGGAAGGGAAAATATGGGTATGAATAAGGTCCATCTGAATAAAATCAATAAACTTTTATAAATTTTTTTTTAGGATAAAATAAGATTTATTTAGCTGAAATATTTTTTTATTTCGAGGGAAAATAATTGTTTAGACATCTGAAAAATAAGTAGGTCAAAAAACTTAGTTTATTTTCTTTTGTTCAAAAACGAACACTCGAAACAAATCGTATTGGCTTACGAGTTACAATTGAAAACTAATCCTAATCTAAAATGAAAAAACTCACAGCCTTTGGCCTGTTGATGGCTTGGATGATAATTCCAGCAATGGCCCAAAAGAAAATCGAGTTCAGGGAGTTTACCTTGGACAACGGGTTGCATGTCATTCTACATCAAGACAACTCCACCCCGATTGTAAACACCTCAGTTCTTTATCATGTAGGCTCTAAAAATGAAAATCCTGAAAGAACTGGATTTGCGCATTTCTTCGAACACCTGATGTTTGAAGGTTCTGAAAATATCGAACGCGGGCAATACATGAATATTATTCAGGGACGTGGAGGAACGCTCAATGCATTTACCTCCAACGATATTACATTTTATTATCAAACTGTCCCATCCAATGAACTGGAATTAACCTTGTACATGGAAAGTGAGCGAATGCTTCATTCCAAAGTAGATGAGACGGGTGTGGAGACTCAAAGAGAAGTCGTGAAAGAAGAAAAGAGACAGAGCTATGACAATCGTCCTTACGGTTCGATTTTGATCGAAACATTGAAGAGAGCGTATTCAGAGCATCCTTATCAGTGGGCGCCAATTGGATCTTTGGATCATTTAAATGCAGCAACGATTGAGGAATTCCAAGATTTCTACAAGCAATTTTATGTGCCGAATAATGCTACACTGGTAGTAGCCGGAGATATCGATTATGCGCAGGCTGAATCTTGGGTTAGGGAATACTTCTCAGAAATCCCTAGAGGTAGCGGAGAAATCTACAGACCAAACGTTACGGAGCCTAAGAAGACCGAAGAAATCAGAGATGTAATCTATGATAATATTCAAATTCCGGCCGTGATTCAGGCTTACAATCTTCCGCCAAGAAATCATCCGGATTCCTATGCACTTTCTATGCTCTCAACTTACTTGACAGGAGGTAATTCTTCGCTAATGACAAAAGAATTGGTAGATAAGCAGCAAAAGGCCCTTGCAGTAGCTGCTATTCCCCTAGAACTTGAAGATGGTGGAATATTCATCATGTATGGAATCACCAATATGGGTGTAGCTCCTGAGGATTTGGAAAGTGAAATTGATAAGCTAATTGCACAGGTACAGTCGGAAGGAATCTCCGATAGAGATTTTGAAAAACTGCAAAATATTATTGAAAATAATATTGTAAGCGGAAACTCCTCTGTATCTGGCGTTGCGCAGAATTTGGCTGAGGCTCACGTGATTTTTGGAGACACCAATTACATCAATCAGGTAATGGACTACTACAGCAAGGTGACTCAGGAAGACATCAAGCGAGTAGCAAACGAATACTTGAACCTTGATGGACGAGTGGTTTTATATTATTTGCCTAAACCGCAAGAAACTACTGAATAATTATTTGGCTTAAATCAGAATAGAAAGATGAAAAAATTAGCAATACTATTATTCGCTGCTCTCCTAGTAGGCAATGCATGGGCTCAAGTTGACAGAAGTGAGCTTCCTGCTTCAGGACCGGCTCCCGAAATCAATATTGGAGATGCTGAAATGTTCACCCTAGAAAATGGGTTGAAAGTTATCTTGGTTACAAATGACAAATTGCCAAGAGTGGCTTTTTCTCTTGTTTTAGACCGAGATCCTTTGATGGAAGGAGATAAAGCAGGACTTACTGGCTTTGTGGGCCAAATGATGACATCAGGTACCGAAAGCAGAACAAAAGATCAGATTGATGAGGAAATTGACTTTATAGGGGCTAGCCTTTCGGCTTCTTCTACTTCCATATTTGGATCCTCACTGAAGAAGCATCAGGGAAAATTACTTGAACTGATGACTGATGTTCTGTACAACCCAAGTTTTCCAGAGGAGGAATTAGAAAAATTGAGAAAGCAAACATTAACAGGCTTGGCTACAACCAAAGATGATCCGAATGCCATCTCAAGTCGATTAGCTTCTGCCATGGTTTATGGTAAAGATCATCCTTATGGTGAAGTGGAGACAGAGGAGACAATCAAAAATATCTCTGTTGAAGATGTAAAATCCTATTATGAAACCTTTTTCAAACCAAATATCGCCTACCTCACCATTGTAGGTGATATGGAGCTTAATGAAGCCAAGAAAATTACCGAAGAATATTTTGCAGATTGGCAAGCCGGTGATGTTCCGACGTTTACTTACGAGAAGCCAGCCAGAACGAATCAAACGGTAGTAGGTCTTGTAGATAGAAGCTCTTCCGTCCAAACTGTAATCAATGTGACTCAGCCTGTAGAGCTCAAGGTAGGAGACGAAGATTATATTTCTTCAAGACTACTTAACCAGATTCTAGGTGGCGGCTCATCTGCTAGACTTTTCATGAATCTTAGAGAGGATAAAGGCTATACTTATGGCGCCTACTCATCTATTAGTCCTGATCGATTGATTGGTAGGTTTAATGCTAGCGGTTCTGTTAGAACTGAAGTTACTGATTCTGCAGTCGTAGAGTTTCTGTATGAGATTAATAAAATTGTAGAAGAAGGAGTAACAGCTGAGGAACTTGAAAAAGCAAAGGCTAATCTATCAGGTTCTTTTGGAAGATCTCTTGAAAGTCCTTCCACCATTGCAAGTTTTGCATTGAATATTGAGCGCTATGGACTACCTAAAGATTACTACAAAAATTACCTTCAGGAATTAAATAGCTATACGGTTTCAGACATTAACCAAACGGCAAAGAAATTAATTGATCCGAGTAAGCTTTACATCACAGCAGTAGGAAATGGAAGCGAAATTCAGGAAAAATTAGCTCAGTTTGGCGAAGTTAGGTTATACGATAATATGGGTTTCCCTGCTAAGGAATTGACAGCTGATGCTGATATGACTGCAGAAAAAGTAATTTCCAATTATCTTGAAGCAATCGGAGGAAAGGATAAAGCTCAAACCATCGAAACAGCCAAATTCACCATGAATGCAGAAGTGATGGGAACAGTTCTAACTATGGCAATGACCTATGACGCCAACGGCAGATATGCTCAAAAAACTTCAGTAGGTGGAAATGTCATGCAAAGTTCTGTCATCCTAAAAGATTCTGGTAAAATCAGTGTTCAAGGTCAAAGCATGGAACTTACCGGCGCACAACTAGAGGAAGCTAAAATTAACTCCTATCTGATTCCAGAAGCCTGGATAAGTGATTTGGGATATTCGCTTTCACTTGACGGACTAAAAGACGTGGATGGAACTCCTGCCTACAAAGTGGTTATTTCAGCTCCATCCGGTGCCAAACTGATCAATTACTACGATCAATCAACCGGCTTGAAAATCAAAAATGAAAATCCAGCTTCAGGAGATACATTCTATTCAGATTATCAAGAAAAAAATGGAGTTTTAATACCGATGACTTGGACTATCAAATCTCCAATGATCCCAGTTCCTTTGGAAGCAAAGGTTGCTGAAGTCACCATCAATGAGGAATTAACTGAAAGTGATTTTCAATAATTAAAATAGAACAAATTGAAAAGGAGGCAAATGCCTCCTTTTTTTATTTCCACTATGCAAATCCCCCTACTTGATTATTTAATATCTATTAATAAAGCCACAAATTTTAAAGCCCTTTTGATACATAGTAATCACCAAAATAAGTACGAAATAAAAGATGATGAATTATGAACATATTTTTTTATGGCACTAATTAAAATTCAGATAAATAGGACCATAAAACAGAGCAATAACCTTTATCATTCTGGATTTTAAACACTTAAAATTGATGAAATAAAACTGTACAGGTCTAGGTATTAATTACTAAAATAGACATGGTACACTTGTATTTAACTGTCCCAGTTCAGATGCATTTCTTCTACCCTCATTCAAAAAGCCCTAAAACGAAAAAACCCCAGCTGTTAGGCTGAGGTTTTGAATAATGAGGCGGCGACCTACTCT
>NZ_JAPEIB010000079.1:0-3098 GCF_028823735.1 Algoriphagus sp. NF | reverse complement strand
GACTTCCTAAGCGTGAACTTTCGGAATCACTGCACCTAGATGATGAAGTGGCTTTAGAATATTATCGTTTACAAAAGATAAAAGAAGGTTCGATTGAATTACAAAAAGGAGAAGAAGGTGAACTAAGCGGAACATCAGAAGCAGGACTAAAACGTGCTAAAGACGAAGAAGCTCTACTTTCAGAAATAATCAATGTTCTCAATGACCGTTTCGGGACAGAATTTGAAGAAGCAGACAAACTGTTCTTCGACCAATTAGAAGCCGAGTTGATGGAAGATGAAACCTTGCAGACACAGGCAAGAGTAAATAAGATTGACACATTCAAATTTGCCTTCAATGACAAATTCATTGACAAACTAATTGGACGCATGGACCAAAATCAGGAAATCTTTGAAAAGATTTTGGAGGATAAAGTTTTCGGTGATTTGGTGAAGGAATTGATGATGAAAAAGATCTATAAAAAGCTGAACAAATAAAGCAAACATTCGACTGAATTTGCAAGTTCTCCCTTCTTTCCGAAAGGTAAAAAACTAAACCCCATCCCTAATTTCAGAACAGGGGTTTCAGAACTGCCTCAAAAACCTTATTTAAAAGCCGGAATTCCGGTAATTTCATTTCCGAGAATCAGCAAGTGAATATCATGGGTGCCTTCATAGGTGATTACGGATTCCAGATTCATCATATGGCGCATAATGGGGTATTCGCCGGTGATTCCCATGCCGCCATGGATTTGTCGGGCTTCCCGCGCGATAGTTAGGGCCATTTCCACATTGTTGCGCTTGGCCATGGAAATATGCACGGTCTTGGCCTTGCCCTCATTCATCATTTTTCCCACCTTCCAAGCCAGTAATTGGGCTTTGGTGATTTCGGTTAGCATCTCTGCCAGTTTCTTTTGAATCAATTGGAAGCCTGCTATCGGCTTATCAAACTGAATACGCTCCATCGCGTACTTTCTAGCCGACTCATAGCAGTCCATGGCAGCTCCGATCGCGCCCCAGGCGATCCCAAAGCGGGCCGAGTCCAAACACATTAAAGGCGCACCCAATCCGGATTTGCCGGGTAGGAGGTTTTCCTTCGGTACTTTCACATTGTCAAAGACGAGTTCACCGGTGCAGGAAGCCCGCAAGGACCACTTGTTGTGCGTCTCCGGAGTGGAGAAGCCTTCCATGCCGCGCTCGACGATCAAACCATGAATTCGGCCTTCTTCATTTTTAGCCCAGACGACCGCGATATCGGCTTTGGGGGAATTGGAAATCCACATTTTGGCACCGTTCAGTAGGTAGTGGTCTCCCATATCCTTGAAGTTGGTGACCATGCCACTTGGGTTGGAACCGTGGTCAGGTTCGGTCAGCCCGAAGCATCCCAGCATTTCGCCGGAAGCTAATTTGGGTAGGTATTTTTGTCTTTGCTCCTCCGAACCGAATTTATAGATGGGGTACATGACCAGGGAACCCTGTACGGATGCCGTGGATCGCATACCGGAATCTCCCCGCTCGATCTCCTGCATGATGAGGCCATAGGCGATGTAATCCAAACCGCCACCGCCATACTCTTCCGGAATCTGGGGACCAAAAGCACCTACATCCCCGAACTTTTTGACGATTTCCTCCGGGAAATGCGCTTTCTGTGCCCAGTCCTCAATATATGGGCTGATCTCCCGTTTGACGAAATCACGGATCGAACTTCGGATGAGTTTGTGCTCCTCCGTCAGCAAATCGTCTAGGTCTAGAAAGTCAACCCCTTCGAAGGTGTCCTGCTTTTGTGATTTCTGAATTCCTACAGCCTCCATACTATTTTTGGTTTATTGAATTGAATGCTTGATTTTTGTCGGGAAGAAAAGCCCCAAGACCTTTCGAAGTAAATAGATCGAAGGGGAAAAAACTATCATTTTTGATAAAATTTAGCCATGAGCGATTCCCAATTTGACCCACGCATTTTAGATAAAATCAAACAACTCGAAGAAAAGTTTAAAGCATCCGGTCAGGATATGCTTTCCTACCTGGAAGGATTGCTTTACGCCGATTACCTGACCTATTGGGAATACATCAATCTGGATGTCTTACTTTCCCTGCAGCAACCCAAAACAAGCTTCAAGGACGAGAAGATCTTTATCATCTATCATCAGATCACCGAACTCTATTTCAAGCTGATCATATCGGAAATGGAGCAGATATCGGATAGGGAAGACCTGGATGAGGACTTTTTCAAAACCCGTCTGGAGCGGATTCTGATGTATTTTGATCATTTGATTTCCTCCTTTGCGATGATGTGGAAAGGCATGGAGCGGGAGCAATTTTTGAAATTCAGAATGTCCCTGCTTCCTTCCTCGGGTTTTCAAAGTGCGCAGTATCGGGAGATCGAATTGATGGCAGCGGATGCTTTTCAGTTGGTAGCCTTGGGCGCAAGACCTGATTTCGACTATCATTCTCCGGCGGATGATATTTTTGAGCATTTGTATTGGCAGCAGGGAGCGATCGAGTTGGCCACCGGGCAAAAGACCTTGACGCTCAAAAACTTCAACCTGAAATATGGGAAGAAGCTGAAGGAACTGATTGAGTCCTATCGCAGGAAAAACCTTTGGCAGCGCTTTATGGAAATCGAATCGCCCAGTCAGGAACTGGAGGATTTGATGAAACAGTTTGACCTGAAAGCCAATGTCTTTTGGCCTTTGGCGCATTACAAATCAGCCGTTCGCTACCTTCAGCGGGATCCGGTGGATATTGCCGCTACGGGTGGAACCAACTGGCAAAAGTACCTTCCGCCGCGATTTCAGAAGGTGATCTTCTTTCCCGAGCTCTGGACCGAAAAGGAAAAAGAAGAGTGGGGGAAAGGCTGGGTAGTGAAGGAGATTTTCGGAGAGGAAAAGGAGGGGTAAGAATGGTTTTTGGGGGGCCAGTCCACAATTTTATCCTTATTACATTTTAAACTTTATTGCTTTATCGGTTGCCTAATTTGTTGATACTTTTGAAGACCAAAAGTATCCAAAAGTCTTTGCCCCGTTCTTTTCTTTCCGCTGTCCGTGTTTTCGTTTCTTGAATAAATAGTGCGCAGCGGAATTTTGTCCTGCTTTGCCACCCTAAAAATGACTGGATTCCCGA
>NZ_JAPEIB010000078.1:0-3365 GCF_028823735.1 Algoriphagus sp. NF | reverse complement strand
AAGATAACTCTACAATAATAGGCTCCTTGATATACTTTAAAGTTTGGAAAAACACATGTCAATTTATGGGCTCCTTCTTCCTTTAATTTTGAATTTCCCTCACAAAAAAACCAACTATGCACTATTGCAATTTCAGATTCATTAAAAATTTGAATTGAAACGTTCCCATTTCTTATTCCTTCATGTAAATTAAATCCAACCTCAATTTTGAGCTCTTCGCCATTGTAATGAGTATATCCTTCATTAGAAGTCACTACCTTAACAGAAATAATTTCTGATTTTGAAATATCTACCTGTTTGAAAAAGAGCCCACGAATTGAATTCTCGAGCCCAAGATATTTATCAATTACAGATTTAGTATTAGCTTGAAGAAGCAAATTTCCATTTTCTAATAAAATACATCTTTGCGTTAAAGTGGAAATGGCCTGCATATTATGACTAACAAATAAAACTGTCCTTCCTTGATTTTTACTCACATCCTCCATCTTCCCTAGGCATTTCTTTTGGAATTCATAATCTCCTACAGCCAAAACCTCATCGATAATTAAAATCTCCGGATCCAAATGAGCTGCCACAGAAAATCCCAATCGGACCTTCATTCCAGAAGAATAAAATTTCACAGGGGTATCGATAAACTTCTCCACCCCCGAGAAATCAATAATTTCATCCAGTTTGGAATCTATCTCTCTTCGGGTCATCCCAAGAATGGTACCATTCATATAGATATTCTCTCGTCCCGAAAGTTCAGGATGAAAGCCCGTTCCTACTTCCAATAGCGAAGCTACCCGGCCATGAATTTCTACCTTCCCTGAAGAGGGTTCTGTAATTTGAGAAAGGATTTTTAAGAGAGTGGATTTACCCGCCCCGTTTTTCCCGATAATTCCCAATACTTCGCCCTCCTTGACCTCAAAGGAGACATCCTTAAGCGCCCAGAAAACTGATTCGTCATCTTCCCCAAATCGACTAAGGTCTTTTAGCCTCTTTAAATTTTGCAACGGGGATTTGATCACATTCGCGACCTGTCCTGCAAGTGTTTCCACTTGCTTTTCTTTTAAGCCTAGGCGGTATCTCTTGGATAGATTCGAAACCTTGATGACTTTACTCATGTATTTTATTCCCTTTAATTTTGTCTAGAAAAAAAAAGTTGCAGGAATTTTTATATACTAACTCGTAATTTTTATTTCTTAAAAAACTCACAATTTCATGCCCCTCTTTACCAACTTCAATTAGGACTATTTTTGGTCTATAAAGATCCCGATCATTGCTTTTTAAAACCTTCAGATCAAACCCTTCTGTGTCAATACTTAAAAAATCAATAGATTGATTATTTGGTAAATATTTATTCAATACTTCTTTTAAAGGCCAAACTTCTACATTACTAACTTCCTTTATTTGAGTTTTAAACCTACTACAGTGATTTATAGCAGTTTTTTTATCGAACGTCGACAAAGTATCAATTTCAAGTCTATAAAAATCCAATTGACCAATCTCGGTTCCTATTCCTATGTTTAAGTTTATATCCCTATTCCGCATTTTTTCAAAAAGCACTATTTTATCCGGTTGAGGTTCAATATTTATTCCTGACCATCCTCTCCTGTAAAACCTAAGCGTATTACTAAATTTTTTAGGATCATTCGCCCCAATGTCTACGTAAAATCCCAATTCTTTTCTAAGAATAGCGTCCAATATTAAGTCTTCTTGATATTGAGCGAAAGAATTTATTAAGGTATAATTCGGAAAATTCTCTGTTGTAATCAGGCGAGAATGTCTCTTATTCTTGATCCACTCGGTAATAAAGGGAGGCAGAACCATCTTCAAAAAATGAAAAATCTTAGATTTCATATTTTATTTATAATAAAATACATTGACAAAATTATTATTTAGAGAAGAGACTTATATCTGGAATTTATTGCAACAAAATTCGATAAAACGAAATTTTCCATCTCCTTTGAATATGGCCTAAAATCAATCCAATTGGGAAATATCTTCCCTACTTCAAATCCATAATTTTCAAAGAAATTATAGAAATCAGCCAACAAAAATCTTGACTCTAACGCCAAAGGTCCATATTCAAATTGAACCATTTTAATTAACCCCTTTTCAAACATTTCTTTGAATCCAAGCAAGACCTTAGACTCAAACCCTTCAGTATCAATCTTCAATAAGTCAATGAAATCAATAGAGTTGTATTTACAAAATTCATCTCCAGTAATTGATTCGACTTCAATTTTAACTCCTTCTTTTCCCATAGAATGATGAAATACTGACGAGAAAGTGGATTGATTAGGAAAAAAATGAAAAACCAATTTACCTGAATGATCAGAGAGAGCTTTACGATGAGCAAATATCCCAGTGTTTTTATTTGATACTTCATCCAATCTCTTAAATGTCTCAGGAACTGGTTCAAAAGCATAAATTAAAGCATTAGGATGCAATTCATTAAATTTTAACGCCCACCTCCCAACATTTGCACCAACATCAAAGACCACCTTGATTTTCTTGGAATCAAGACGTTCAAGGAAATTATATTCACCATTAAGCCTACTGTCATTGATTTTATTGTTTAACGCATTTGAGAGGCTTTGAGAAATTGAAAAAAGAAGACTCCCTAAACGATTTTTACGCTGAATGGCGATTAACCAGAAGATTCGTTTTTTGATTGATTTAATCATCACTCCTTTTCAAAGTCCTTCCAGTCTTAAAGAACCAAAGCATAATTAAGCCATTTTGAACCTTCAGATTCTTCTGAAACACAAACCAATAGCCCATAAAGACTAACGGAAGGAAAATCAGAAATTCGAAAGAATTGAAAAGCAAAGGCTTTAATTAATTGGTAATTAGGAATTATAAATGAGGAATTGGATAGGGCTTCAACTTTTCGAGGTATCCGTTTTGTGTTGAACGTTGTACGTTTTGGGCTTCGACTTCGGGACTCTCATCCCTCAGGTGCTCCGTGCAGGCTTGCTCAGCAACCAACCTTGAACTTTGAATGTTTTGGGTTCTACGTTTAAACGTTTTTGCCTTGGGCAGGCAAGTGAGGTTCTGTTTGGTAGGTTGAACTAAAAATAGCGATTTCACTTTGGCCTATTTTCAAGAAGATTTTTTACTTCCACCTTAAGCTTGGGTAGATGTTTAATTAAGATAGACCAAATATTTTCATCAGAAATACTGTCGTATGCATGAATCACATGGTTTCTAAGTGCTATGATTGACCTTGCGTGTTCAATTTTTAATAAGGTTTGCTCATCATTTTGTTTGATCCTATTGACCGCCTCACCAATAATCTCCAGGTTTCTTTCTACAGCTCTTTTGAGCATTTTATTTTGCTGGTAATTAGGGAAAGAACGAATTTGGTTCTTTTGGAC
>NZ_JAPEIB010000077.1:0-3472 GCF_028823735.1 Algoriphagus sp. NF | reverse complement strand
ATTGAGGTTGAATTTTGCTCATTATTCAATCGGTAATTCTCGAAAAGAGCCTATATCAGCACTAAACGATCTTTTCCAGGAGGATTACTCTGGATTGATTTATCAAGGAAAGTTATTGTCCAATAAAGAGCGAATAGTCTTTACTTCCTATTTTTCAAGTTTTTGGTTTGTTCTGGATAAAAAGTCAGGGGAGGTACAGTTTGGAAAGTATCTCCATGATTATGAGAAACCCAAGGTGCTCGATGAAGGTGGGATAGTCATGCTAGAAGATGCCCCTGAGTTGATTTATGATTCTTTTATGACTCCCAATGAAATTCTGATCATTTCAAATGTTGGGCATACTGATTATCCAGATCAGCGAATTTTGGATGTTTATGACTTGGAATTTAATTATTTGAGATCCTATCCATTACCTAATCTGAATGATACGACTCCCGATGAGGTTTTTACCTTTAAGGAATCTGAAGTTGTAATTTTGTATGAGGATAAATTGTTTTTCTTTCAAATTGAATAATGGGAAAATCCTATCGTCAATTTACTAAAACAATAGGAGGATTATTCAAAACTCTTTCCCCGCTGTGCTACTTCACCAGAAGCCGCTCAGCGAAAAATTGACAAAAACCTTCGGGGTTTCTAAAACCCCAAAGGTTAGCGCAGCCGTCACATGATCTGAAATTCAGCCATAAACCTAGAATATGGGAATCAAAAGAAAGCGCAGACTCCTTTGGATCAGTGCTACTTAGAAATTATTAACTAAATTTGGCTAAAGCAGTAAAAATTATTTAGGAAAACCTTGTTTTTCTCATGGGGGGGGCTACTTTTAGTTCAAGTTTTCAGCGCTGTGAGCTTTTTTAATCAATCGTTTAATTTTAAATCTTTGAAAAAATGAAAAATTTCATCAAAAGTATTTGCTTTGGGTTGCTCTTCCTTCCTATGGTCATGTCTCAAGAGTCAATGGCAGAACCTACTGTTATTTGTTGTTTAGAAAATCCATGGATAGAGTGTGCTGTTGTCGTGTATTTCGATTCAGACGGTAATCAGGTTGATTTCAATGTAGCAAAAGGTACTGAAGTTCGCTGTCCATCTTACATGTAACTTGATCTTTTATTTAGCTTGTTTTCTTTTCCGATCATGAAATCGAGCCTTTCTTAATAAGACAGGCATGATGTAGTCATCACACTTTGTTTTTTCTCGATCTATCAGGGCAAGCATGCGAGATTCTCCCGATTCTCGGGACAGGCTATGTGGCCATTGAAAAATAATTATAGACACATGAAAAATAGTCTTCTTTTCTCTTTTGTAGTTTTAATTTCACTATTTGTTTCTTGCAGTAAAAAAGTCGAATTGACGGATCCATTGGAGGAATTTGACCGGTCAAGAAAACTGAGTGCTCTACCCTTATCCTCCGCCGATTCACTGTTTCGAGCTTGGAACATGTATTTGGTGGAGGATAAATTATTGATTAATGACGATGGATTGGACTATATCTATCGATTGATCGATCCTGTCGAAGATGGATACTTGGGGAAGTTTGGCCGTTCAGGTCAGGGTCCCTGCGAACTTAGTGCTTCTGTATTTTTGAACAGATACGGAAGTGATGGGGAGAATATGGGAATATATGATGGCTCTCAAATCCGCTTTCAAAGCTTTCCGGTCTCCTCTCTTGAAGACTCAACACAAACTGCTGATTGTGAACCTTATTTGTTTCCAATTAACGGTCTTTTAAGACAGTTTGTGAAGCTCGATTCCATCCGGTTTTTAGCTTCCTCACTAGACGGTGGTCAGCCTTACAACCTATATTTTAAAGCTGAAAATGTTCAGTCTTTGGGCGCATATCCTTTTCAGGATGATTTTCCAGCCGTTCCGGCCATGAATTTAGCATTAGCTTATCAATTTATTTTTTTTAAGAACCCAAAGAGTCCGAAAACATTAAGCACCTCTTATTATTCTTTTAATATGGATGTACTGGAACTGAATAAGAATGGGGACTTAGAACTATCAGCCTCACGACATTATTGGCCTACGCTATTTGATCCATCAGAAAACTCCTCAAGAGTTTCTTCCACTATTCTGCCAGATGCAGTTTTTGGAAATATCAGTACCGCTGTCTCGGCGGATAAAATCTATGTGCTTTACAATGATTTACCTTGGAATAACGATCTATTTCAAACAAGCAGCAGGATTCTTGTTTATGACTGGGATTTGAATCCCATTGAAATTCTGGAATTAGATCAAGAGGTCAGCCGTATTGCCGTACATGAAGATGACAACTACCTGGTGGGATATGTCGATGATGGGAAGGCTAATCTTTTCAGGTTTGATTTGAGGTAAAAGTCTAAGTGAATACTTTTATATAATTCCGCTTAGATGGAATTCGTAGATTTATGAAAAAATTAGACCTTTTCCTGAGGGTAAAACTTGCCTCGGTTGCTCTTCTATTTCTTGGACTATTTTCCTGTTCAGAGAAGAGAACTGTTCCTGTTTCTTTTTCCCCTGAAGTGGTTTCGAAGTATTTCCATACCGGTAACTCGCTAGGCCAATTTTATTTTTTTAATCAAGTAAGGAATGATTCATTGATCGTATTTAATGCTTTTAACCATTCATTTGATATTATCGATACGCGTGTGGATTCGGTGGTTTCTTCCATTCCATTTGAATTGAATGGACCAAATGCTGTCAATGAGATCACTAGCTTTTTTTACCACAATGAAGATTCTATTTTTTTGGCAGAGAATAATCAAGCCATTGTATTGATCACTAGTAAAGGACAGTTGAAGAGAAGGTATAGTGATTTTGAGAGTAGCTTTGACATTGATGAAAGAGAGAAGGTATATGATAATAGTCCTTCCCTTCGATTCGCATCACAACTTTTATATAATTCAGAGGCGCAAGAAATATTCCTTTATTTTATGAGTTTTAATCAACCTGAGAAGAAAAGGATATTTGCCTCATATTCACTAGAGACGGGAAAATCGAAATCTATCCCCGTTTACTATCCGGAAGAATACCTAGGCCAAAAGCTTGATTTAAGTAAACTTTTTTTGACTTCAGCTACGCTTGATGGAAAGGGCTTCGCATATATTTTTTCGGGCAGTCCAAAGGTTTTCCGATATGATTTTCATAGTTCCATTGTCAGTTCTGTAGAGGCAAATCCACCTTGGACAAAGGTCAAAGCTGATGATATTCCATTCGGTCCAATGACTTCTTCTGAAAAACAGTCATTCATGGCGGAAAATCCTTTCTATTATAAAATTTTCTATGACTCTTATAGAAACGTTTACTATCGATTAAGTAGTCCTCCCCGGCCAAACTCCAATGAGGCCGATTTTCACTATGTTAATTACAATAAAATTTTGGTTTCGGTTTTGGATTCCAAGCTTAATTTGATTTCGGATTTTTATCTGCCAAAGGAGGATACTTATAATGTGGGATTTTCATTTGTGACATCCGAAGGGCTTTGGATTAGTTATAA
>NZ_JAPEIB010000076.1:0-3482 GCF_028823735.1 Algoriphagus sp. NF | reverse complement strand
ACCATAGAAGCGATGGCATATCTCAAGTAATAAAAGCTTTTCAAAAGTCTAAAAAGCAGTGCGTATATGCGGATATTCGATTTGTAAACCCAAAAAATTTGGAGAAAACTGTTCGATACTATTCTTCTAAAAATTTCAGTCTAAACTCATTTAAATGGGGTTATATTCCTGCTCATCCTACCTTTTTTACTTATAAGGAAAATTTTGATAAGCTTGGTCTTTACCGTACAGATTATCAGATTGCTGCTGATTTTGAGCTTTTGGTAAGGTTCCTTTACAAGCATAAACTTAGCTATCATTACCTTCCTGTGGATCTATTGAAAATGCGAACGGGTGGACTAAGTACCAAGTCCTGGAAAAGTAATGTCATAATTAATCAAGAGGATTTGAGAGCCTGTAAAGAAAATGGTTTGGAAACGAATTATTTTTGGTTGTATTCACGATATTTCAGAAAATTGTTAGAATACTTACCGGGATTGTTTTGAGAAAATTTCTTTTTCTTTTTCTATTAATTATCACGCAGATAGCTCCCGCACAGGTGATTCCGGCGGGATTTCCTGTTTTGGAGGAGAGAGCCAGAATTAATCAGCTTTCTTCAGATTCTGTAGGCCCTTCCTTATTTATTCGGCCGATTCTTAACTATCCGGATACGCTTTCGAAAAAAGATCTAACTATTGCGGGAAATGACATTGAATTTACTCTTTTGCCAGCTCTGTCTACTGTCCGAGTAAATACAAAAAGACCCTATGGATTTGGGGACTACGGAATGATTCCTACACCAGGTGCTCAGTTGTACATAGCAGGTGGTGTTCACTATCAATGGAAGGAATTAGGCATTACATTCTATCCCGATTTGGTATTTGCTCAAAATGCAGCCTTTAATGGATTTCAAGGTTTAGGTAATGCCTTCTTGGATCGAATTCGGTTTTTGTATTGGAATACTGGTGATAATCCAGAGCGATTTGGTTTTAACGCATATTCTAAAATTAGTCTAGGCCAGTCAAGAATTTCCTATGGCTTTAAATCTTTTGAAATAGCAATTGCTAATCAGAATATTTTTTGGGGACCAGGTCAGTTTAATTCTTTAACCTTTTCCAATAATGCTCCGGGATTTCCTATGGCCTCTATCGGGACAAGAAAGCCTGCAAAAACCTTTTTGGGAAATTTCGAGATTCAAATGATCTCTGGAATTTTGAATAGTACTCGTCAAGATCCTACTCAATCGGACAGTTTGAACAATCTTTATTATAGGCCTATACGTGAGCAAAACCGGTACGTGAATGGTTTAACTGTTTCCTATAATCCGAAGTGGGTTCCTGGATTTTATTTTGGGGCTACCCGTACTGTACAGACCTTTACAGATTCTATTGGTTCAAGTTTTATTGATATTTTCCCGGTCTTTTGGGGCTTGACTAAGCAATCGGTAGGTTCTGACTTGATTGGAGAATCCGATAAAGGGAGAAGTCAGCAAATTTCCATGTTTGGTCGGTATATTCACAGACTGTCCAAACTGGAAATTTACTTTGAGTTTGGGAAGCGTGATCATGCACTAAACTGGCGGGAGTTAGTACTCAACCCCGAACATGCACGAGCCTATATTTTTGGGTTTAATAAGCTAATTCGAATCGAAGAGCTTAAATCGGATATTTTGATTCGTGGCGAAATTACCCATCAGCAAGAATCTGTAAATCGATATATAAGATACCTAGGATTAGGAGGAGGTTTTTCTTGGCACATGAATGGTTCACTAGGAGGGATTACTCATCATGGACAGCCCACCGGCGTAGGAATTGGGACTGGATCGAATATCCAAACCTTAGAAATTAGTAAAATTGATGGTTTAAATAAGGCAGGAATATTTTTCGAGCGATTGGAAAATACGGTAGATTATTATTACAAGGTTCAGTTTCAAAACTCCGAACGCAAACCCTGGGTAGACCTCTCTCTCGGCTTTCTTTACGACAAGCAGTTTAATAATCTATTGCTAAGTTCCAAGTTGCAGTTGATCCATGCCCGAAACTATCAGTGGCAGTTGGATCCAGCCAGTACCCCGGACTTCCCGAAGGGAAAGAACCTGACGAGTGTGATGGCACAGGCGTCGGTAGTTTATTTTTGGAACAAGGATTAATTTTTTAGCAGAACTTATCCTATTTACTTTAAGAGCACACTGAGGAAAGTGTTCAAGGTTCTGTGTTCTAGGTTGTTGAACCTCCGCTTTAAGTCTCGTTGAGAACTTTAAACTCAGAACCAAGAATCAAGATTTTTTCAATGAAAGGTTGGCTAATCCTCAAGACCCACAAATGATAAACGAACGTAGAACCCAAAACCTAAGATGTTCCTCCCCAAATTCTTAATTCTTCATTCCTAATTTTCGGAACTTTTAACCCTTAACCCTTAACACTTAACAGCTACTTTTCAACTTTCGACAATTCATCAGTTCGATATCAACTCCGAACCCCGAACCACTCAATTCGACAATTCCCCGATTCGGTAATTCCCCGATTCGACAAAACTCAGAACCTCGAACACTTAAATTTTACCTTCAGCTTCCTTCCTTTCGCTAATTAGAATTTTACTCTTCACTTCGGACGTTTTGTCAAAGTCAAAAAAACCGGATAGCCAACTGCTACCCGGTTTTTCTTTTATTAGATCTCCTAGTCAATAGCTTGGAGAAGTCTTTCCTCCAGCTTTTTCTCATCTACGGTCAGTTGACAGATACTCACCAGGATGGTACCTGCCGTAATAGCATGACCGGCATAAACCTGAAGGATTTCAGGTACCTCCCCCGGAGCTGTCATAATCGCCAAACCTACCGCTGCGATTAATAAACCGATCTTCTTCATCCACTCAAAGAAAGGTGGAGTAGGGGCCATAGCCCGCTCTTTTATTTCACTGATTATATTCATTTGATTTTTGTTTTAGGTTTCATTTTTACTCTTACTTACTATAAAAGACAGAATCCCTTCCATCTTACCCGAGGCACTTCTTGCTTTTATCTTCCTCTTCAAAATCCCCAATTCCCAATCCATTAGGAATTCATCTTCGTCTTGCTGGCATGGAGATTTGGACTCCTATTAAAGATCAAGGGCCAGCGCTGGGGATATGATTGGTTTTTTAACCAGGGGTTGAAACCCCTGGCTAAAACAAATCGTGCCTTCAGCACTCTTTTTCCCTCCCTTTTTGAAATGGGAAATTAATTTTCAACTTATTCTTATGACGGAAAGATGAAGGTTATTCTACAACCCATCATATGGGACAAGTATTTCCAATCCTCCACGGCGGACAAGTATTTCAAATTATCCAACCTTCCCACTTCCAGCTTCCAACTTCACACTTCGAGCTCCTCTCTTCCCCCTCCCAACTTCCCCCTTCCAACTCCCAACTTCACTCTCCCAACTTCCCCCTTCCCCCTTAATCACCCTCCCACTTTCCTCAATAAGCGTTTCTTGATGAGAAGCAGTACCTCGTACATGCGGTCAAAC
>NZ_JAPEIB010000075.1:0-3437 GCF_028823735.1 Algoriphagus sp. NF | reverse complement strand
TACCCACCTCAGTAATTCTATAAGTCAACTGGTAGTCTCCCGCCTGAGGATTTGCAGAAATAGTGATCACACCATTTGCATCCACAGTAAGTGTTCCTGTAGGATCAGGAGTCACAGTTGTAAGTATGACATTAGCAGGAGTAGCAACTCCACCCTTCAACTCATCATTATCCAAAGCATTGATAGTTGCAACCTGAGGATTTATAGAGAATTGGAAGGTTCCTGCATCATCATCTCTTGCAATGATATCGTTGAAACTAGCTTCCGCTGTAGCCTCATCTGGATCAGATTCGATTTCATCATCCCCAAAGAAGCCCTTACCAGTGGCAATATTTGTCACGGAGCCTTCTACCAGATCACCTTCAACTATTGTGTAGGTAGCAGTGAAGACAATTTCTTCTCCTGGAGCCAGCGAAGAAGTGTTCGCAGGATCTGCAATGGTTCCAATCTTATCATCTTCCACTGTAAATGGTCCAATCAAGGTAACAGTACCCGTATTGGTGACAGTATACTTGTATTCTACTTCATCACCAACCAAGCTGTAAGGATCACCTGCTGTGATTTCCTTGAGGATGGTCAACTCAGGAGTCTGAGTGAAGCAAGCTTCCGCCTGATCTCTCACTACAAGAAGTACTTCGTATTCTTCCTCACCAATTCCAGGGATTTCTTGACCTTGGTCAGGTCGCTCCTGTCCAAAGTACTCTCTCAGTTCAGCAGAAGCTGTATTGGTAAAGCACCCTCCGTCGATCAATTCCTGCGTGATAGTCACCGCTACAGGGAATACTTCAGACTCTCCTGGAGCCAATTCCGCAATCACTTCCATCAACCCAACCTGCATATCCTCAACATAGATGTCGAACAAGGTCACGTTTCCTGTATTAGTCACTGTAATATCATAGGTCACCTGACCATCCAGAACATCATCGTTTCCAGTGACTTCTTTGGAAATTGAAAGGTTAGGAGATTGTGGAAGATCGGTCGTCTCATCGTCGGTCGCCGGATCAGACTCATTCGAATCTGCGCTCTGCCGTTGCCGTTCTCGTCATTGAACGTACCTGTCTTCACGATGCTCAAGGAAGCATCCTGTGGAAGATCGGTCGTCTCATCGTCGGTCGCCGGATCAGACTCATTCGAATCTGCCGTCGCCGTATTGTCTACTTTGCCCGCATTGATGTCATCCTGGTCGATCGTGTAGGTCGCCGTGAACGTGTTGCCACTGTTCGCCCCCACTGCCAAGTCGATCGGTCCGCCGTTTACAGTCACCAACGGATCGGTTACCGTCACACCGGTCAACGGTAGGTTGCCCGTGTTGGTCACCAAGAAGGTATAACTGATCGTCTCGCCGTCATCCGCTCTGCCGTTGCCGTTCTCGTCATTGAACGTACCTGTCTTCACGATGCTCAAGGAGCAATCATTTATTGTCAAAGTAACTGGAACGCGCTCACTTGCACATCCCTGTGCAGAAACAGCCTCAGCCCAATAAGTAACTGTTCCAATGACATTTAATGTAGGCTGACCAGCAATTGGGTTTTCAGCAGTCTCAGCATCATACCACAATAAAGTAGCACCGGATTGAACTGTCGCTGTTGCAGTCAAAGTTTGAATAGGGTCTGTAGCACAAACTGTTTGGTCATCCCCAATAGGCGCATCCGGAGAGGCAGGCGCAGGTGCTACCGTAAACGGTGAGCTTACCACACACTCAGTTCCCTCAGTTCTTGCGAATACCGTTCCGTTGCTGTCAACCGGAGCATCAAAGCTGCCGCCAACAATCAACTCTGCAAATGTATTGGTCAATGAGTATTCAACTCCAGCCTCAGCTGTGAACGTAATCGTCACGCTCGTCGCATCACAAGCCGGTGCAGGAACTGTCAAGACTGGCGCATCCGGAGAGGCAGGCGCAGGTGCTACCGTAAACGGTGAGCTTACCACACACTCAGTTCCCTCAGTTCTCGCGAATACCGTTCCGTTGCTGTCAACCGGAGCATCAAAGCTGCCGCCAACAATCAACTCGGCAAATATATTGGTCAATGAGTATTCAACTCCAGCCTCAGCTGTGAACGTAATCGTCACACTCGTCGCATCACAAGCTGGTGCTGGAACTGTCAAGACTGGCGCATCCGGAGAGGCAGGCGCAGGTGCTACCGTAAACGGTGAGCTTACCACACACTCAGTTCCCTCAGTTCTCGCGAATACCGTTCCGTTGCTGTCAACCGGAGCATCAAAGCTGCCGCCAACAATCAACTCGGCAAATGTATTGGTCAATGAGTATTCAACTCCAGCCTCAGCTGTGAACGTAATCGTCACACTCGTCGCATCACAAGCTGGTGCTGGAACTGTCAAGACTGGTGCAGCCGGAGTCTCTGGCTGTGGATTCACCGTCACTTCTGCCGGAAGGCTCTCACAGCCAGCCGCTGATTTAACCGTTACATTGTAGGTACCAAGATTAACCCCTGCAAAGGTGGTCGATGCCTGATAGTCTGTTCCGTTGATTGAATAGGTCAAGCCCTGACCAAGCGGTGCAGTCACCGTGATCGTACCAGTAGCCACATCACAGGTTGGTTGAGTAACCTCTGCAGTTGGCGCAACTGGAGCTTCGATTACAGTAATCGTAAACTCTGTGTAACAATTTGCTGCATTAGTTACATTTATACCAAATGGAAATGCATAGTAAGTACCAGCCCCAGGGAATGGAGTGTTGGCATCGAACTGAACTGCTGTCGTCCTATCAGTTCCGCCATAGAATGTATACCCATCAGGGAAGTCATAAATAGCTTCGATCTCTGCCAAAGTCACCTCATCCTTAGGTGCACAGAATTCGAAGTCAGTAATAATATCACATTGGAAATCATCTGTATTGTACGAAATCTCAATTGGACCCGTCAAACCCGTTGGCGATGAACATTGGTCTTGTGCAGGCTCCCGATCAATAATAAAATCTCTATTCAAGTTTGATTGAGAAACAGCTCCTGTACCTGTAACCACGCCATCCACATTCATATCCGGTGTACAGCTATTTTCAAATAGAATAAGGCAATCCTCAGTAGCTTTTAAGGAGTAAGTCAGAGTTGCTAAAACATCATCCAAATCTAAGCCAACATCACTTGATAGTGGTAAGTTACCAAACTCCCAAGTTAGAATACCTGTGTTTGGATCAAAAGAAGGCGCGCTGTTACCACTTGGAGTTATTGCATTATCAAATGAAAAACCAGTACTTTCTACGGTCGCACCAAACGGAATTTGAACTTCTAATTTACCATCAGTAATCCCTTCGGTTGTTGACTTATTTGTCAATTCCACAGAAAAATCTGCTACTTCTCCAGGTCTAATATTTCCAGCTGGCGTAGAATTATTGATGCTTATTACCTGATGGAATGCCTCAATTTCGGGTTCATCAGGCTTATTTGTTTCTTCGCTCATGTATTAATCCAAATTTGTTT
>NZ_JAPEIB010000074.1:0-3828 GCF_028823735.1 Algoriphagus sp. NF | reverse complement strand
ACCGGCAATCACGAGGGTGGTGCCGTAGACATTGGTAAAATAAGGCACGAGCCACTGGGATAAGGCCACAAAACATCCAAACACAAGGAAATAGTATAGCCCAAATCTCCACACCCGAATATTGCCAAGTGGCTGGAGCGTCTGAGCCATGGTACGGGTGGAAGTGGCGGGTTTTTTATTTTGCGCCAGCAAAGCAAATAGAATAGCTATGCCCACCAAGACGGCTGCATAAATCGTCGGCAATGTGGTCCACGCCGAAGGATTTTGCCCATTGTCAGTAAAGTAATTTAGTGCTGTGGGAGCAAGCAGGGTGGTGATAGCTGCCCCGGCATTACCTGCTCCAAAAATACCCAAAGCTCTGCCTTGCCAATGTTTGGGATACCAAACCGAGGTGTATCCTATACCCACGGCAAAGCCGGCACCGGCCAGACCAAACCCAAAGCTCATCAGTGCATACCAGCTAAAGGAATCCGTGAAATTCAGCAGATACATGGGGATGGCGGTGAAAAGCAGCAGCCCTACAAAAATCCATTTACCTCCATACTTGTCCGTCAAAATACCCAGCGGGAGCCGCATGATGGATCCCGTGAGAATGGGGATACCGAGTAGCCAGCCGATTTCGACTTGGCTCCAGTTGAATATGCCATTGTCTACCAAGTAAGTCACCATGACCCCATTGAAGGTCCAGGCGGCAAAACACAAGGTGAAGGCTAGGGTATTGAGGAAAAGGACGCGGTGGGCGCCTGCAGGGATGCGCTCATTCATAGGATGCGGGGAGGAGTAGCGGGTGGGTTAACTCTTTTTCTTTCGGGCATCCGGCAGATAGCGCAGGAGCCAGAAGGAGGCGATCGCAAAGGTGATGGATCCCAGTGCCGTAGTAATCGCGAAGTTGAGGTTCTCTTGCAGGGCATTGTTTAGTGCTCCAAAGAGGAACCAGATCTGGATCGTGACAAAGAGAATCTGGAGCAGGATAATTCCTGTCATCAGTGTGCTGGTCTTATTGGGGTGTGCCTGGTTTTGGGATTGTCTGAAATCGCTCATAGCTCAGGGGTTTAGACTTGTTGGGCTTTGACTAGTACCATGCCGTCGCGAAGTACCACTTCGAGTTGGGGTAGTGGACGTGGTGGTGGACCCTGGATCACGTCGCCAGTACGTGGGTTGAAATAGCCCTTATGGCAGGGGCACACGATCTGTCCTAGGTCGTGGCGGTATTTCACCGCACAGGAGAGGTGGGTGCACTTCTGCTCAAAGGCTCGCCATTCGCCCTCACCCAAGTTGATGAGCAGGTAAGGAATGGTCTTGGATCCCTCGATCTCAAACATATAGGACTCCCCCACGGGCACATCAGACTCCAGGCAGATGGGGTGCTCTCCCACGAGTGGCTGATCTGGAAAAGCCAGAGACTTCACCACGATGGCCGTGCTTCCCACCGCAAGTGCACCAGAGAGTAAGGTGAGAAATTTGGCAAACTCTCTCCGAGACACATGTGTGGCTTCCTTTTGCTCAATGGGGAAATCCTGCTTCCATTTTGGAATTTCTTGATTTGGGTTTTTAGACATGACGCAAACTGATTTTAAGGATGAATCCGCAATTCTGTGCTGCCTTTGGGCATCATGATATTGACTTTGGTATTGACTTGTTCTTCTCCAAACATGAATTTGTTTACCGGAGTACTATTGGGACGTAGCTTTTCGATTTCCTCCCGGGTGCCGTAGAAGAGCGCCTGACTAGGGCATACCGTAGCACACATGGGCTTTTTGCCGGCGCTGGTGCGATCGTAGCACATGTTACATTTCATCATGAGCTCGGCCTTTTCTTCTTTTTTGGGTACCCCAAATGGGCAGGCCAGCACACAGTTGGAGCAGCCTATACATCGGGAGGTATTTGCCGTGTGGACCACACCAAAGTCATCCTTGGTGATGGCATCGGCCGGGCAGACATTGGCACACACGGGATCTTCGCAATGCATGCAGACCTGCACGGTCGTTTGGACAGAGGCGGCTCGCTCCACATAGTGAATGTGGATCATGCTTTCCTGCCCGTTGGTCTCACACTCAGCACAGGCCATTTCGCAAGCATGGCAGCCTATGCAGCGCTGCATGTCTACGAAAAATTCCTGTTGTTGATTGTATTGTGGGTTTTGCATGGTTATTTGGTTTTATAGTTTAAAAACTCTTAAAAGCGTTTTCTTTCACCTTAATGGAGGCCATTTTGCCCGTAGGGATGAGCTGACAGGCACAAACTTTAAATTCTGGGATCTTACTGACCGGATCCAGCGTGCCGATGGTCAGTTGATTGGCAGAGTGCTTTCCGCCCCAGTGATAGGGGATGAAAACGGTATCCTTTCGAATGGTCTCCACGAGCTGGGCGGGGAAGGCGGCTTCGCCACGTCGGGTTTTGACTAGGACTTCATCTCCATCCTTGATGCCATATTGGTAGGCCAGCGAGGGGTGAATTTCCAAAAGTGGCTCTGGATATTGGTCCACTAGTTTTCCGATTCGGCGTGTTTGCGTACCACTGAGGTACTGCGACACGACTCGGCCGGTGGTCATCACCACTGGGTACTCCTTGTCCACTACTTCGGAGGGCTCTCGGTAGGGTACAGGATTAAAATGTGCTTTGCCATCGGGAGTTTTGAACTTGCGATCTTCCCAGAGACGGGGTGTACCTGGGTGATCCTCACTTGGACATGGCCAAAAGACGCCCATATTTTTTTCGATTTTTTCATAAGTAATCCCAAAATAATCGGCCGTGCCGCCCTTGGACGCCACACGCAGTTCATTGAAGATATCTTCAGACTTTTTATAGGCAAACTTATCTCCGGCACCGAGGCGCTGAGCGATTTCGATTAGAATCTCGCTATCTCTTCGGGCTTCTCCGGGAGGGGTGATGGCTTGGTTGATTTTTACTACTCGACCTTCGGCAGTAGTCACGGTACCTTCTTCCTCTTCATGAAGTGAGCCTGGTAAGATGATGTCTGCATGCCGTGCGGTTTCATTGAGGAAAAAGTCGATACAGACGTAATATTCAAGCTTTTCCAGTGCTTCTCGCACAAAATTATTGTTTGGAAGGGAGACCAGCGGATTGAAGCAGATGGATACAAGCCCTTTGATTTCCCCCCGGTGAATGGCCTCGATGATCTCGTAGGCGGAGAGTCCTTTGCCCGGCATCTCTTTCTCTTCGATGCCCCAGACATCTGCGATGTATTGCCGATGAGCAGGATTGGTTATATCTCTATTGCCTGGAAGTTGGTCACATTTGTGCCCATGCTCGCGCCCTCCTTGGCCATTGCCCTGTCCAGTGATGGTGCCGTAGCCGCAGTAAGGTTTGCCAATCCGTCCGGTGGCCAAGACCAGATTGATGCAGCTGAGGACGTTGTCCACGCCCTTGGAGTGGTGTTCTATTCCCCTGGCATGAAGCAGAAAGCTGGTTTGGGCTTTGCCCCAGAGCTCAGCTGCTTGCTGGATTTTAGCGGCTGGTATGCCTGTTTTATCTTCTGCCCACTCGAGGTCATAATCTTTGACTGCCTCAATGGTATCTTCAAATCCGGTGGTGTACTGATCGATAAAGTCGTGGTCGAGCCAGTCGTTGTCTACAAGAATTTTGAGCATAGCTCCGAAAAGAGCGGAGTCACCTCCAGGCCTTACAGGCAGGTGCAAATCAGCTGTACGGGCGATGGGGGTGTTTCTGGGATCCACGACGATGAGTTTTGCCCCATTGTCTCTGGCTTGCCAGATGTAATGAGTGAGTGTGGGGAAAGTCTCAGAGACATTGGCTCCTGCGATGATGATTACTTGGGCATGTTTTAGATCTGTCCAAGAGTTGGAA